>CAYXNL010000065.1:4993-11784 GCA_964466455.1 uncultured Thiotrichaceae bacterium | reverse complement strand
GGCTCATCAACTGCAAAAATTCACGTCTGGATATAGACATAAATAAGTTCTCCTCAAAAATTATTAATTTGGCTATTAGACGGAGAATCCTGCTGTTTATTCATAAGTTATTCAGAAATTATCCAGAAATACCAGATAATAAGGGATGAGACTATGGTTATGCGCCGCAGAGAAAATAGCGTATTTGTTTGCTGTTTATTTAGTGCCCGGGATAATGATTGCGTTATTGATATGGTATGATATGACTGTCAATCAAGGGGTCTGATTCATTCGGGTGTCTTATCTATATTATCAGAGAGTTAACCAGGGAGTTGTTTTATGTTTATTTTCCGTAACCGGGTAATGCCATTCAGTTTACTGACTATTCTTGCCATTACCCTGTTGTCTGCCTGTGCCAATACAAAATTGACAGGAGTGTGGCATGATCCGGATAATCATAAAAGTTACCATAATATACTGGTTATCGGTATTGGCAATAGTGAACAGAACCGACGTCTTTATGAAACGAATCTAGTTAAAGAACTGAAAGCGATTGGCGTGACTGCAGTGCCCAGTTATAAACTTCTTCAGGATGCTAGCAAAATTGACCGGAAATCCATTACAAAAGTAATTAAAGGGAAGGGTGTTGATGCAGTACTGGTAACCCATCTGCTGGCTGTTGATGAGGAGGAGGTGTATCGTCCATCAATGAATCACGTGTCAGTTTATAGTAACGGATATTATGGTGGTCTGTACAGTTACTATCCATACGTAAACAGTTACATTCATAGTCCTGGTTATTTTACTACGCACAAGATAGTGACTCTGGAAACAAATCTGTATGATGCGAAAACAGCAAAACTGGTATGGTCCGCGCGCAGCCGAAGCTTTTCACCAGAATCGGTTGATGAAATTATTGTCGATCTAACCAAACTGGTTATTCACAAACTTGCCGAACAGGGTGTTATTATTAAAAAATAGATGAGTATATAAACAGAAAGATCCATGGTAACGGCGGATTGCTACGGCTGTTCTGTTTATAACTCATTGAATGATTACTGCGTTCAACGATTACTGCGGCCGGATACCTTTATTTTCATGTTTCAACCAAAAGAACTGTTTATCGGTTTGCGTTATATCCGTGCAAAACGTAAGAATCAATTCGTCTCTTTTATTGCATTTATTTCAATTGCCGGTGTTGCACTGGGTGTGTTTGCATTAATCGTTGTTTTGTCCGTAATGAATGGCTTCGGAGACGAGCTACGCACTCGTACCCTGAGTATGACTTCTGATGCGACTATCACCGGCTATGATGGTTTGCTGGGCGACTGGCCATCAGTAATGGCAAAGGTCGAAAAAAATAAAGACGTTGTTGCGGCTGCGCCGTATATTAGTAAAGAAGTTATGTTAACGAACGGGCGTCGGGTGAGCGGGTCGATTATTCGCGGGATTATTCCTGCTGATGAGGAACGGGTTTCAACGGTTGCCAGTAAAATGATCTCGGGTAGTTTACGCAATTTGAAAGCGGGTGAGTACGGTATTGTTCTTGGTCATGAGCTGGCTAATACCCTGGGGTTGCACAAGGGTGACCCGGTTACGGTAATTACCCCGCAGGCAAATGTTACTGCGGTAGGGGTAATGCCGAGATTACGGCGTTTTCGTGTTGTCGGCGTGTTTGAAGTGGGTATGCACGAATTTGACAGTGCTATGGCCTATATTAATATGACGGATGCGGCGAAACTGTTCCGTTTGCATAATAAGGTAAATGGCGTGCGCCTGAAACTGGACAACCTGTTTGAAGCACCCCGCATTTCACTTGATATTGAAAAAGCCTTCGGACCTGATTACTGGGTGCGTGACTGGACCAAACAGCACCGTAATTTTTTCCGTGCATTAAAAACAGAAAAAACGGTGATGTTTATTATTCTGTTAATGATTATTTCAGTGGCGGCATTAAATATTGTTTCTACTTTAATGATGTCGGTAACCGATAAGGAGCCTGATATTGCCATTTTACGTGCCATGGGAATGACTCCCGGCAGTATTATGCTTATTTTTATGGTTCAGGGTGCCTTTATTGGTTTGTTCGGAACACTCATCGGGGTCGCCCTGGGGGTGCCAACCGCGCTGAATGTTTTTGAAATTGTCTCCTGGATAGAACGTTTGTTCCACACTAATTTTTTACCGGAAAATGTGTATTACATCAGCGTTATTACGGCTGATGTACGTTTCCATGAAGTCCTTACCTACGCACTATGTGCTTTTGGTGTGACCATTCTTGCCACTATTTTTCCAGCATGGCGGGCATCGAGAACATTACCGGCACAGGCACTGCGTTACGAGTAATCTATGTCATCTGTTGCACCATCATCTGTCGTACCATCATTTACGCTGGAATCCCAGTCACTGGGAAAATTTTATGCTAATGGTAACGGGCATAAATTACATGTCCTGAAAGATATTAGTTTCAGTATTCACACCAGTGATACCATTGCCATTATTGGTACGTCGGGTTCGGGTAAAACCACATTACTGAATCTTCTGGGCGGGCTGGATGATGCCTCTACGGGTAAGGTGCTATTAAACGGTATGAATATTGAGACCTTAAATGAAATAAAACGCAGTAAGGTTCGAAATCAGTATTTTGGTTTTATTTACCAGTTTCATCATCTGCTGGCTGAATTTACCGCTCAGGAGAATGTTGCCATGCCATTACTGATTGCCGGGGAAAAAGCATCTATTGCGGCAGAAAAGGCGGCGGATATTTTAAATGAGGTTGGTCTGGGTGATCGTATGCATCATAAACCGAGTGAACTATCCGGTGGTGAACGACAACGCGTGGCCATTCTACGAGCGGTAATTCATCAGCCTGATTGTGTGTTTGCCGATGAACCAACGGGCAATCTGGATCGAAAAAGTGCCGAGCAGGCAATTGAGTTGATTATGCGGCTCAACAGGGAATTTCATACAGCGCTGATTATTGTGACTCACGACCATGAAATTGCTGACCGTATGGATACGATTTACACGCTAAATGATAGTATGTTATTAAAAACAGGGTAGAATATCGAATTCGAAAAAATAATAGATGATTCTTTTTGCATATTTTAGTAACTAATGACGATGGTTATCGTGCGCCGGGTATTTGTGTGCTGGCCGATGCGCTGGTCGCACAATATCCAGTATCTATTGTTGCGCCGGAGCGTAACTGTAGTGGTGCCAGTAGCTCACTAACCCTTGAACGGGGTCTGCGCGCCGTTGAATATAAAAAAAATGCTTATTACATTGATGGTACGCCGACAGATAGCGTTCACCTTGCACTGACCGGGCTGTTGAAAACTGAACCGGATATTGTTGTTTCCGGGATAAATGCCGGTACCAACATGGGGGATGATGTTCTCTATTCCGGTACGGTTGCAGCGGCGATAGAAGGCCGGCATCTGGGGTTGCCAGCGATTGCTGTATCAATGAATAGTTACCAGCCAGTGCATTATGATACGGCGGCCAGAGCCGTGCTGATACTGCTTGAAAATATGCGCCAGACTTCCTTTGCAAATTACACTATTCTAAATGTAAATGTACCGGATATCCCCTGGTCTGCTATACAGGGTTTTCAGGCCACACGTCTTGGTAATCGACACCAGTCGGAGGGGGTTATCAAGCAGGATGATCCGCGTGGTGACCCTATGTACTGGGTTGGGCCACCGGGTGCAGCACAGGACGCTGGTGAGGGTACCGATTTTTATGCGGTTAAAAATCACTATATTTCAGTAACCCCTTTGCAGATAGATTTAACACGCTATGATAGCCTGCCGCAGATTAAATCATGGTTGCCAGCTTCACTTCCTGATGCTGACACCAGGTAACTCGGGCTTGTTTATACCCATACATAAATTAAATCGGTCAGTGTATAGATGTTGAACAGAAATATACAGGGTATAGGCATGACATCCCAGCGCACACGTGATCGTCTGGTGGTGCGTTTGCGCGAAAAAGGTATTCGTAATGAGCGTGTTCTGGAAGTTATCCGTACCACGCCACGGCATATTTTTGTGGATGAAGCGATGGCGCACCGTGCCTATGAAGACACGGCGTTGCCGATTGGTCACGGGCAGACCATTTCACAGCCCTATACGGTTGCACGTATGACAGAAGTTCTGTTAGCTGCCGGGATACCGGATGTTGTGCTTGAAGTGGGCACTGGCTCCGGTTATCAGTCTGCGATATTGTCACGTCTGGTTGCCAAGGTTTATACCGTTGAGCGCATTAGTGCGCTGTTACAGAAAGCACGTGATGCACATCGCCAACTGGGTCTATTAAACGTATTTTCCAAACACAGTGATGGTGCCTGGGGCTGGCCACCAAAAGCACCCTATCCGGCAATTATGGTGACCGCCGCGCCTGAACAGGTGCCACCGTCATTGCTGGAACAGCTTGCTGTTGGTGGCCGAATGGTTATCCCTGTCGGTTGTGTTGGCGGGCAACAGCAATTGAAACTATTTGTCAGAAATCAGGACACAGTTAAAGAACAGGATCTGGAAATGGCAAATTTTGTGCCGCTACTGGATGGAGAGGTACGATGATATTTTCCAGATTATACTCAAAAATGATGGCCTGGGCGGCGCATCCGTACGCCGAGCGTTACCTGGTGGTGGTCAGTGCTTTTGAATCTATTTTTTTCCCCGTGCCTACCGCCCTTATGGTAGCACCGATGGCTGTGGCCAGACCTTCAAAAGCGGTACGCATTGCAAGCATTGCTACCGTTATGTCGGTTCTGGGGGGTGTTGTCGGCTATTATCTGGGCTACTTTGCCATTGCCGCGATAGAACCACTTATTCATCATGTGGGTTATTGGGACAAGTATATGGAAGCACGGCAATGGTTTGGCGAATGGGGGTTCTGGGCAGTGGCTGTGGCCGGTTTTTCACCAATTCCGTTTAAACTATTTACCTTGTCTGCCGGTGCGCTGGCAATGCCGATAGGTTCCTTTATTCTGGCGGCATTAATTGGCCGCGCGTCACAATTTTTTATGGTATCACTGCTAATGGCGTGGGCAGGACCAACGTTGGAACCCGTTGTGCGTAAATATATAGAATGGCTGGGCTGGCTAACTGTCATTATTATTGCATTGGTTATCTACTTACATTAACGGTATATTTGCCGGAGGCGTTTAAACTGGTCGTGTCTGCATGTATGCTAAAACTAAAATTTCCATTTCGGTTCATTACGGTGATGGTTTTATTGCTGCTGCAAGCCTGTGCCACAGATATAGAACGATGGAACCCGAATGATTATACAGTGCAACGTGGTGATACGGTATATTCTATTGCCTGGCATTATGAACTCGACCCTGTTGCTCTGGCGCGCTGGAATAATATAGACAAACCGTTTCTGATTCGTCCCGGTCAACGCCTTCATATCGGAAAACCACGGAATTATCAACACCAACAATCAAAGCAGTCGGTTACTACCACAGTAATCACACCAGAGCCTGTAACGAAAATTCCACTGGAAACCAGCCCGTTGGAAATCAGAGTTAAATCGGGTGATACCCTTTACGCACTATCAAAAAACTATCATCTTAGCGTAGCGAAACTGGCGCGATTAAACCACCTGAAAAAGCCCTATGAACTCATACCCGGGCAGATTCTGCGGCTGAAGCCATCGGCAGAGGCGCAGCAGCATGGAGTTGCCCGCTCGAGCAGTCATTATCAACGAGTCAGACCTGAGCAGACAAGGACAGCTAGATCGTCAACTCCGCCGGTTGTAGTATCCGCACACAAATGGCCGACAACCATACATTGGCGATGGCCGGTAAAGGGCAAGGTGATGAGGCGCTACCAACGCGATAAGCTGGGTGCCAGGGGTATTGATATTGCTGGCAGGCTGGGAGAACGGATCAATGCGGCGGCAGCTGGTAAAGTTGTTTATAGCGGCAATGGCCTGATCAGTTATGGTAATCTGGTAATCATTAAACATAATGACCATTTTCTCAGTGCCTATGCCTATAACCATAAACTACTGGTACATGAGGGACAATGGGTAAAAGCCGGACAGCAAATAGCTGAAATGGGGCGAAAGGGGAGCGGTCAGCCACGCACGCACTTTGAAATTCGTAAAAATGGAAAACCTGTTAATCCTCAGTATTACCTGCCACGCTAAACTACGTTGCAACGAGCTGATGGGTATTCAGGAGGGCTTACTAACCGGATGGATGAAAAAGAAAAATAAGCCCGCGAAAAATGCAAAAGAGGCGAATGATAAAAATAAAAACGAACAGGTTAATTTATTTTTTGTAATATATCTAATAAAATGCTAAGAAATCGGTAATACGGTCGATATTGCTGTTAGAGTAGTAAAAACTATCCATATAGAAAGGCAGGCGGGGTATTGCTACTACCGATAAGTGAATATTTGGTCTAGTTGTACTGTGTCAAAAAAACCACAACATCATGTGGTTACGAGGGGTAACGTAAATTAATTTCTAGTTTTTTGCAATAAATGCTTGCTTAACAAAGTATTTTAATGATATAAGTTTTTTTACGTTAGGGCTAACGTGAGAATGATCTTGTAAGTACATGGAAACAAAGGGGTAATGAATACTCTAACTTGCAAACTAAATGCGTAAAAAATTATAACTAGAAACACACATTTTGGGGTGGGGTATAATCATGAGAGAAGCAATTGCGAAACCAGAAGAAAAGCAAGTTGATACGGGAGTCTTAATGATGACCGAAGTAGACGATATAGATCTGGATGTCGATCATCCTGCATCTAAAACAAAGGAAAAACCAAAGGCTGCTACCGTTAAG
>CAYXNL010000065.1:3472-4893 GCA_964466455.1 uncultured Thiotrichaceae bacterium | reverse complement strand
CTGCTGATGCCAGGGTTAACCGTAAGGAGCTTGATGCAACCCGCCTGTATTTACGGGAAATCGAAGGTTCTCCATTACTTACTGCGGAAGAAGAAGTATTTTATTCTCGCAAGGCGCTGAAAGGTGATATGGAATCACGCAAGAAGATGATTGAATGCAATCTCCGTCTTGTCGTGAAAATAGCCCGCCGCTATATGAACCGCGGGCTGGCGTTACTGGATCTGGTTGAAGAGGGTAATCTGGGCCTGATTCGTGCAGTTGAAAAATTTGACCCTGAAAAAGGCTTCCGTTTCTCCACCTATGCAACCTGGTGGATTCGTCAGACCATCGAACGGGCACTGATGAACCAGACCCGTACTATCCGCCTGCCCATTCACGTTATTAAAGAACTGAATGTTTATTTGCGTGCTGCACGTCAGCTTGAACAGGTCATGGACACCGAACCCACCGCTGAAGATATCGCTAAAATGCTTAACAAGCCCGTTGCTGGTGTCGAAAAAATGCTGGGGCTGCGTGATCGTGTTACCTCCGTTGATGTTCCCGTAGGCAAGGAAAATGACCGTCCATTGCTTGAAGTGGTGGCCGATGATCGTATGCCGGCACCGCCTGAAATGTTACAGAATGATGATGTGATGGCTAATCTGGGTGTCTGGCTGGAACAGCTTGATACCAAACAAAGAGAAGTGCTGGTGCGCCGTTTTGGCTTACATAACCATGAACGTACGACATTGGAAGATGTAGGCAAGGAGCTGGGCGTAACTCGTGAGCGTGTACGCCAGATTCAGATGGATGCATTGAAACAGCTACGTAAAATTCTGGAAAATCAGGGTTTTACTGAAGAGCTACTGTTTCATGACTGATCGATAATGGATCCGATCAATAATAGATCCGAATAATAATAGATCCGAATAATAAATAAATCCGTTGAATCGACTGATTTCCATCAGTCGATTCAACGTAAAATAAAAGGTTTTGTCCAACTTAAGCCGATACATTCATGTCTCTGCTTTTTTATTCAATAATTATTCCTGCGACCACATTCCGGCCTTCACCCATTACAATATTATAGGTTCGGCAGGCAGCACGGGTATCCATAAATTCAATACCAATATTCTGTTGTATCAAACTGGCGTAAATTTCAATGGCAGGGAAAACCAGTTTGTTGCCGGTTCCCAGTATGACCAGTTCGGGTTTTAGTCGCCACAACTGTCTGATATGGTCAGTATTCAGGCCGGTTATGGTTTCCGGCCCCCAGCTTTCCACCAGTGTGCTGGCTGAAAGCATTAGACTATGCTCGAAATGTCTGCCGTTAACGGCTATACCGCTCTTGTTATAGGCGGTAATTGTATAACCCGTACCATCAGTATCCTGTGTAAATTTCATTGTATTATGTGGATTAATCTCATCTTCCGGTATTATGC
>CAYXNL010000065.1:0-3372 GCA_964466455.1 uncultured Thiotrichaceae bacterium | reverse complement strand
TTCGGTATTATACGTTCGGTATTATACGTTCGGTATTATACGTTAGTTAGTGAATACAGTAGAATACGCGCTTTTACTATTATGTGATGGCAGGAGAGAACTTTGGACACAGTTAATGTGGGGTTATTAGGTCTGGGTACAGTCGGCGGCGGCACCGCAACAGTATTGCTGAGAAATGCAGAAGAAATAACAGCACGTCTGGGTCGGAATATTCGTCTTACCCACGTTGCCGGGCTGGGTATTGCCGAACAGAATATTGTTGACTCGCAAACCACCGTTTTAACGGAAGATGCTTTTGAAGTTGTTAATGATCCTGATGTGCATATTGTTGTTGAGCTAATCGGTGGTTATACCCTGGCCAGGGAGCTGGTGCTTCAGGCTATTAAGAACGGCAAACACGTGGTCACAGCCAACAAGGCATTGATTGCTATCTACGGCTCGGAAATTATGCAGGCTGCGCTTGAACAGGGGGTAACCGTGGCCTATGAGGCAGCCGTTGCCGGTGGTATTCCAATTATTAAAGCGCTGCGTGAAGGTTTGGCAGCTAATAAAATTGAGTGGATCGCTGGTATTATCAACGGTACGGGTAACTTTATCCTGACAGAAATGCGTGACAGAGGTCGAGATTTTGCCGATGTATTGAAGGAAGCGCAGGAACTGGGTTATGCAGAAGCCGATCCAACCTTTGATGTAGAAGGTATTGATGCTGCGCACAAGCTTACTATTCTGGCTTCTCTGGCCTTTGGTATTGACCTGCAATTTGCCAGAACCTATACCGAAGGTATCAGTAAAATTACCCCTGAAGATGTGACCTATGCAGAGGAACTCGGTTATCGCATAAAACATCTGGGTATTACCCGTAAAACCGATAAAGGTATCGAACTGCGTGTGCACCCGACCTTAATTCCGGAAAAACGGTTAATTGCCAATGTGGACGGAGTCATGAATGCTGTGCTGGTGCAGGGGGATGCGGTTGGTCCGACCTTGTATTATGGTGCTGGTGCTGGTGCTGAACCTACTGCTTCAGCGGTTGTGGCTGATATTATTGATGTTGCCCGCAGCATAGACGCACCACTGAATCATAAAGTCCCCTTGCTGGGTTTTCAGGCTGAGGTCATGCGCGATACACCGATACTTGCCATTGAAGAAGTGGAAACAGCCTGCTATCTGCGTATGCTGGCAAACGATAAACCCGGTGTACTGGCAAAAGTCTCGGATATTTTTGCCAGACACAATATTAGTATCGAAGCCGTATTACAGAAGGAGCCGGCTGTGGGTGAGAGTGCCGCCCATCTGGTGATGCTGACACAAAAATGTGTTGAGTCAAGGGTGAATCAGGCGATTCATGAAGTAGAAAGCTCTGATTGTGTGCAGGGCAGCGTGGTACGTATTCGTATGGAGCATCTGGACTAATCCAGAAAAGCCAGGATTTCCTTTTCGATATCTGTTTTCTCGATGACGGTTTTCTGGGTAATTTTCCGCTCGAACAGGTTATTGATACATGACGGAATAGTTATCCGTGCCTGTTGTGCAATCGACTGTAGTGCTGCATGGTCGCTGGTATCGGTTTCACCGGTGAGCGCATTGGCAATTACCGATGAAAATTTGGTCCATTCAGCAGTGGAATAGATGATGGTCTGTAATGGTTTGCTACGGCAGGTGTCATAGGGTTTAAAACAGGTTGCGGTATGTGGATCCATTAAATAACCGTCCGCAAAGGTTTTCTTTATATACTGCCTGCCTGCTTCATCGCTACAGTAATCCGCGGAGAAGATAGCCTGAATCTGTGCCTGTTCATTTTCATTCAGTTGGTAATGTTTTTCATTATCCAGTTGTTGCATCAGCTCACGGGTTCGTTCCATGCCAAACAGGTCAAACAGGATACGTTCAATATTGGATGATTTTAAAATATCCATTGCCGGCGATGTGGTGGGAATCACGGACAGTGACCTTAGGTCATAGCTGCCGGTAGTAATAAATTGGGTGAGAATATTATTACTATTGGAAGCAATCAGAATTTTTTCCACCGGCAGGCCCATCTTCATTGCGTAATAGCCACCGAGGGCATTACCAAAATTACCACTGGGTACATCCAGATAGATTTTTTCACCCATTGAAATAGCGTTCTGACGCACCAGTTCAAGATAGGAATAAATATGATAGACAGTCTGAAAAA
Organism: uncultured Thiotrichaceae bacterium; assembly: GCA_964466455.1. Lineage (GTDB taxonomy): Bacteria > Pseudomonadota > Gammaproteobacteria > SZUA-229 > SZUA-229 > S010-25. The sequence continues at coordinate 1,196 of CAYXNL010000065.1, read as the reverse complement.
TAATACGCCCGAAGTTCACTGAGTTGGCGGCAGAGAGCCGGATATTTTTCTGTTTTAATGTTTTGTTGAATGCGGCAGAGCCAAGCAGGCGTTTCAGAGCGCTCTGGGTATCATCAAAATCTCCCTTCACTCCGATTACTTTCAGGTTATCGGCATCTTCCGTTACCATCTGCAAACGCTGGACATCGGACGTGCCGCCATCGGGGTACATACAGACTACGCTTACATTGGCACGGCGCTTAAAGGTTTCCAGCGCAGCCGGACCGGTATCACCGGAGGTGGCTGCCAGAATCAGGTAGTTCTCATTGCGTTGCTGCGCAATGGATGACAGAATCAGGCCGAATGGCTGTAGTGCCATATCTTTAAAGGCTCGTGTTGGGCCGTGATATAACTCACTGACGTACAGATCATCTTTTACTTTAACCATCGGTACTGGGTTGACTGGATTGTCAAAGCGATCATATAAAGCCAGTGCCTGATCAATAGTCGCTTCATCAATATCAATCTCAAATACAGACAGTACTGCTTTCGCCAGTATTTTGTAATCTGATTTTATATGTGTAGTAAAAAAAGACGAACCGAGTTCAGGCAGGCTTTCTGGTGAATAAATTCCTCCATAAGAGGAAATAGGGGACAGGATGGCTTCAGAAAAGCTGACGGTTTCAGGGCGTTGACCATCATTGCCGCGTGTTTCAATAAATTGCATGGTTAATCCGATTAAAGTTTCTTCGAATTATAGCGAATTTAGGTTGAATATTTCACTGTAATTATAGAAATAAACACCCCGCAGCAAGCTATTGGGAATTAAAGTAAGATCAAAAACGTAATCTGTATAAAGATGCAGAAGCCGCAAAAAAATAAATTCGTTTCATACTTTCGTTTCATACTAAGGAGAACGGTAATTAGGCGACATTCAGGATTTCAAAAATAGTTCAGATCAAGGCGCAGTTCGAAAGCAATGGTTATTCCATTGGTGAGAGCTGCAACATCGAATGCACGTCTATGGGTAAAGTATGGTAACATTATCCGCTTTATAAGACGTATTTTAATGCGCAGATAGTGTTTCTAACCTGCCTGTTATTTGTGGCTGCTAAAGCCCGCAGGTGTAGCAAGAAATGGAAAATTAAAGCATACTTTTTAGATGGCAGCCTGAATGGCAGAATTTGCAAAAGAAATATCCCCGGTAAACCTCGAAG
>CAYXNL010000064.1:0-12111 GCA_964466455.1 uncultured Thiotrichaceae bacterium | reverse complement strand
CTGGCGGAACGCAGTCAGAAAGCGGCGGCTGAAATTAGTGAATTATCGGTCAGTACGGTTGGTATTGCCGAGCAGGCAGGCGAAAGTCTGGCTAGTCTGGTGCCAGATATTCAGAAGACAGCCGAGCTGGTACAGGAAATCAGTGTGGCATCGCGTGAACAGGATACCGGGGCGAACGAAATTAATACCGCAATCCAGCAACTCGATGCAGTGGTGCAACATTCCGCCGCCTCATCCGAACAACTGGCCAGTGCATCCGAACAGTTATCCGGTATTGCCGTGGCACAAAAACAGGCCATGGACTTTTTTAATACCGGCAGAGATTTTTCAGGGGAGGCATCCACCACTATACAGCCAGGCTCACGATCCGATGATCTATCCGCGCAACGAAATATAAAGAAACAGCGGGGAGCGGTCGATACCGTAACTACAGGGAATGGTACCGGGAAAAAGGAAACCATGGAAGGCGTTGATCTGGATATGGGGGAGTCCTATGATACCTCTGATTTTGTTCGATATTGAGTGTCCGGTATGGATTATCTTAAGAAGTAATTATTTAAATAATTACTTCAATAAGGGCTGATTGATTAGCGTATTAATAATAGAGAATAACCAGTAAACAAAGCCAGAGTCAGGAATAATGTTATGAAAGTAAACATGCCGGTCAATAACAACGAAAAGCAGTTGAATGAGGGAGAGATCCTTATTTCAACAACCAATCCCAAAGGGATAATTACCTACTGTAATGACGCTTTTATTGCTATTAGCGGGTTTAGTGAAAAGGAGTTACTGAATACCAGCCATAATATTGTGCGCCATCCTGATATGCCAGTAGCGGCATTTAAAGAGCTATGGAATACCATCCAGGCAGGAAAAACCTGGACCGGGCTGGTGAAAAACCGCTGTAAAAATGGCGATTATTACTGGGTGAAAGCGAATGTCAGCCCTGAATACACGGATGGGAAAATTTCTTCTTATATTTCCTTACGCAGTAAACCATCTACGGAAGAAATCGGCCGCGCTGAAAAATTCTATCAGAAGATCAATAAAGGCAAAGCCAGTTTGAAACCACCATTATTTCAGCGGCTGAATTTTTTTAATAGAACAAAGCTGTCATTAAAACTGTTTGTCAGTGCGCTGCTGTTATTGCTGCCACTGTGTTTTCTTATTTATATTTATACAAAAGATAATATGCATTCGATACAAGATGCAGAGCTTGAGGTGCGTGGCCTGCAACAGCTTGTACCGGTAACAAAGGTAATGGTCGATCTTTCCAAACACCGTGCTATCGCCAACGGCATGTTAGATAATCATGGTGCAGGTAATGATCTATTAAATGCCAGCAGTGCAAAAATAGATCAGGATATACAGGATGTAGCTGACAGCGTGATAAAGTTAAATAATAAAAAATTAAATAATAAATGGCGGGTAATAAAACAGCACTGGCAGAAACTAAATAACATATCGTCCAGTGCGGATAAACAAAGATTATACAAAGAACATAGGAATCTAATAACTGAACTGGGTGATTATCTGGAAGATATTGCGTCCCATACCTATATATTAACGAACAATGAGTTTGGTCGTTATAGTCTGTCTAATACGGCGATATATATTCTTCCAGAGTTAATAAAAAATACAGGGGAGTTGGCAGGTATCACTAATGGTATTCTTGCCCGCAAGGAGCTTGGTGAAGAAAATAAATATACCCTGGTTAGCGGAATGAATACGCTGCGTAATACTATTCGGCGCTTAAATAAAAAAATGGTGGATGTGAACCAGGCTGATGCAGCCTGGAGTGCTACACTGAAACCGGAGAGTAAAGTTGTTCAGCAAATAACCGTTGCGTATATAAATTCAATTATGTCGGTGGTATTAAATGAAGCGACCCTGAAACAGGGGAATCAGGATGCCGCTAACCGGTTAACGGAAGAAAGCGATAATGTTATACAGGCGACATTAAAATTATACGCAAGCTCCGTATCCCTGTTATCAGCAAGTGCGAAGCAGGAAGTACAGCGTGAGCAGTATAATATTTATTCTACTATTACTTATGTAGCGATGTTTGTATTACTGGGCATGGTGCTGATGTTCTGGATGAGCCGTACTATCGTTCGTGGTATCCGGCATCTTATTGATGTATTCGGCCTAATCAGCGGAGGCCATTACGATAATCAGGTTATTGTTCATACGGATGATGAGATAGGAACTGCACTGCAGGCAATTAGAATCATGCAGAATAAAATCGCCTTTAATTTTTCTATTGCACAGGATCAGGCAATTAAAAATGGAAGAATTTCTGCTGCACTGGATAATGCCTCGACCAGTGTTATTGTTACCGATAATACCAGCATTATTGTATATATGAATCATGCTGCAGAAAGTATGTTTGAACATGTTACAGAAAACATTAAACAGGTAATAACAGATTTTAGTGTGGCAGCATTAATCGGTTCCCCGGTAGATTTTCTGCCAGATATAGAAGCGTTAAGTCGTGAGGCACTGTGTCAACAGCAGGAAGTCGTCAGCCGATCCGTCGAGCTGGCCGGGGTAACGCTGGATATGGAAATAGCACCGGTATTTGATAGCGACGGGGAGTACAGTGGCAGTGTTATCGAGTGGCGTGATCGTACCGAGGAGGAGAAGGTAGAGAGGGTGCTTGCTGATGTAGTAAAACAGGCCGCTGCCGGTGATTTTTCAAAACAGGTAAACTTTAATACAGAGAATAAATTTTATCAGCGACTGGGTTCCGGGGTAAATGATATTTTAAAGAATACTGGATATAGTATTAACGATGTCGAGATTGTACTTGCTGCAATGGCACAGGGTGACCTGTCCAAAACGATGGATGGTAATTACCAGGGGGTTTTTGCGCAACTGAAAACCAATGTTAATACAACGGTTGAGAAGCTATCAGGTATTATCCATTCTGCCAAATCAAATGCTGTTAAGGTAGCGAATGCCTCATCCGAGGTAAGCCAGACAGCAGAGCAAATTGGTGATGGCTCTTCTGAACAGGCAGCTTCGCTTGAAGAGATCTCCTCGTCGATGGAAGAGATGACAGCAACCATAAGTCATAGTGCAGAAAATGCGACACAAACAGAAAAAATTGCAACCGAAGCCGCTATGGATGCACAAACAAGTGGCCAGATTGTTTCCACGGCCGTTGATTCGATGAAACAGATCGCCGATAAAATATCAATTATTGAAGAGATCTCCCGACAGACAAATTTACTGGCCTTAAATGCAGCGATTGAAGCCGCTCGCGCTGGCGAACACGGCAAAGGGTTTGCCGTGGTTGCCTCTGAAGTACGTAAGCTGGCAGAGCGTAGTCAAAAAGCGGCAGCAGAAATTAGTGAACTTTCCAGTGATACGGTAACGGTGGCAGAGTTAGCCGGTGACAGGTTATCTGATCTTGTACCGAATATTAAGAAGACGGCCGAGCTGATTCAGGAAATTAGCGCCGGAGCACGTCAGCAGGATATTGGGGCAAACGAAATTAATGCAGCGATACAGCAGCTTGATACGGTGGTGCAACGTTCGGCGTCCTCCTCGGAGAAGCTGGCTGGTGCAGCGAGGGTGCTTTCTGAAGAATCAGAATTACAGAAACAATCCATGCAGTTCTTTTCAACAGAAAGTAGTTCCTGATATGGTTCCTGATATGGTTCCTGATATAACAGGTTAGTGGCAATATGAAGGTGGTTATGAATAACTATATGGGTCGTTTCTGGGATAATCTGTCAATTTTAAATAAATTTGTCCTGGCGTTTGGATTGCCGGTTATTATTATGGTTGTAGCAGGCAGTGCTGTCATGATTAAAACAGATCATTTAAATAACAGACTGAACACGCATGGTTCACGCGGTCAGCTACGACTCACTCAACTATCGGTGATTGTGAATCAGGTACATAAAAGTTCGGAGTCTCTTGGGCTTTATTTGCTAAGTAAAGATACCGAGTATAAGAGCCAGTATATTAATGCATTAGGCACTGCGATGAGAAATATCTCCCTGTTACAGGGAGAGGGGTGGGATACCTTGCCGGCTTCAATGCAACAGAAGATAAAGCAGTTACAGCAGGCGACGGTAAAACTGAGTTCTTATAAAAAACAATTTTTACTGTATGCCAGTGATGATAATGCGAATTTTCCTGCCCTTAAATTTTCTTCAGAACATATTAATCCACTGAGCCGCAAGATTTTGCAGTTAATCTCCCAGATGTTGATATCAGAAGATGATGAGGATGTTTCTACTACACGCAGGGCATTATCAAATGATATGTTTGATCTGCGTTATGGATGGAATAAGATCATTAGTGAAATGCGACTGTATCTTGCCTTCAAAAGCCCGGCAGCATTAAAAAATATTCATTTATATCAGGATCAGGTAATAAAACTACGTCAACGCCTGTTAAAGAAAGGTGATTTGCTGACATTTGAGGAATCTAATGCCTTAGATGAATTAACGGCAGTAGAAAAAAAGTTTATTGATAATTTTGCAAAAATGCAGGTGATTCAAAGTTCAGATCAATGGCGCTCGGATGCTTATCTTATTCGCTCGCAATACACGGGGGCGATGACAAATACACTGGCGTTAGCAAAAAGTCTGATAACAGCACAGCGCTCTCTACTTGGAGCAAAAAACAACCATATCAGGCAGCTGTTAAAAGCCAATACCACGCATCTTGCAATTATTATTTTTCTTGCTGTGCTGGCAATTCTGCTCTTTGCCTGGTTGCTGGCGAGGAACTTTTCCAGACACCTTGCTCGGGTAAGTGAGGTAGCGGGTAAAATTGCACAGAAAGAGTTCGATAATGAGATTACTGCCGATAGAAAAGATATTATTGGAAAAGTTTTGTTTTCTCTGGCACAGATGCAAACACAGTTACATGACAGACTGGAATTAGATGCAATTTCTGCAGCGGAGAACGAACGCATAAAAACGGCACTGGATAATGCTTCTATGTGTGTAACGGTCAATGATGATAGCAGTAAAATTATCTATATTAATGAATCGGCGAAGAATTTGTTTCATGAAATTGAACCGCAAATTCAGAAGGTTGCGCCGGAGTTTTGTGCCGAAAATATGTTGGGTCAGGATTTACACTTCCTTTCTGATGAGCCGAGTTTACGTAACCTTGATGATTTTTATCTAAACGAAAGTAAGCATCTTGCTATTGCCATGGGTGATTCGCATCTGGAGATATCAATGACCCCGGTTTATGATGGGGCTGAAAGTTATCTTGGTAGCGTTATCGAATGGCATAATCGTAGCACAGAAGTGCAGGTGGAAAAGGAAATAGAAACTATCGTGAAAGCTGCAATAGAGGGTGATTTCACTGTTGCCATCCGGGTTGCGGGTAAGGAAGGGTTTTATCGTGCACTGGCGATGGGTATTAATCAGATTCTGGGCATTACCCGTACCTCAGTTGATGGTGTGTCAGAAGTCATGCGTGCTATGGCGCAGGGGGATCTGACCACAAAAATTGAAGAGGATTATCAGGGCGTATTTGGCGAACTGAAAGAGGATGTTAATACGACTATAGACCGGTTGACCGAGGTGATTTCAAATGTATATCAGCACGCTGATAACAGTGCAGAAACGTCGGCAAAAGTAAATAATATTGCACAGACGTTAGGTGTAGGTGCCTCGGAGCAGGCGGCCTCTCTGGAAGAGATATCTTCAACAATGGAGGAAATGTCGGCAAATATCAGTCAGAGCGCATCCAATGCCGGCCAGACAGAGCAGATAGCAAAGCAGGCAGCAATGGATGCAGGCGATAGTGGTAAAACCGTTGCTGAGGCAGTAACCGCGATGAAAAATATTGCGGAAAAAATTCACATTGTGGAGGATATTGCCCGCCAGACAAATTTGCTGGCATTAAACGCGGCGATCGAGGCCGCACGGGCAGGTGAAAACGGGAGAAGTTTTGCGGTGGTTGCCTCGGAGGTTCGCAAGCTGGCTGAGCGCAGCCAGAAAGCTGCAGCCGAGATTAGTGAATTATCCTCTTCGACGGTTAGTGTTGCTGAACAGGCAGGTAAAAATCTGACACATCTGGTGCCTGATATTCAGCAAACGGCTGATCTTGTCCAGGAGATCAGTGTTGCGGTGCGCGAACAGGATAATGGCGCAGCGGAAATTAATCTTGCTCTACAACAGCTCGATAAAGTAGTACAGCAGGCAGCGATTTCAGCGGGTGATATGGCGGCCTCGTCAGAAACTCTTTCCAGGCAGGCAGCGGCACAGCGTGATGCGATGGAGTTTTTTACACTTAGCCATGTGGATAATGCCTGATTGATACATAATTCTTAAGGGCACAAGCAATTAATAGAGGTGTCCTTAAGGTTGTTCTTTCTGTTTCCTAAAGTTTTTTCTCTTAGCTGCCGATTACAGGTGTGTAGAACATAAATACATGATTAACGGGTGCAGGTCATATGGAAAAAAATCAACAACTATCACAGACTGAACAGGCTGAAACTGGTGGCGATATTATCGCCGATACTTCACAAAGTCAGTATTTAACGTTTGCACTTGATGGTGAGGCATTCGCTACTGAAATTTCCAGAGTGAGAGAAGTGCTGGAATATGCACAGATAACGCCGGTACCACGCGCGCCGGAATATATGCTGGGCGTGATTAACCTGCGTGGTAATGTGGTGCCTATCGTTGATCTGCGGTTGCAGTTCTTGATGCAGGCAAAAGAGCCGGATATTGATACCTGTATTATTATTGTAGAAATTAATATTGAAGGTACGCAAACCATTGTTGGCGTACTGGCCGATTCCGTGCAGGAAGTGATTGACCTGAAACCGGAACAGATGGAAGCGGTGCCCTCTCTGGGAACCCCTGTGCAGTGTGAGTTTATTGAAGCCATGGGCAAGCTTGAAGATCGTTTTATTATTGTGCTGGATATGCAGCGGGTATTTGCAGCCAGGCAAATAAAAGAAGCTTCCGAGCAGGCGGCCAATGCGGAGTCGGCTGCTGCATAGAGTCTTGCTTATATTCCGTCTGAAATTTTCTGCGCTAATGCGGGATATTCCTGTTTATTCCCCCTTTATTCTTTCTATGAGAGGATAATCTGTTGATATTGTCAAAATCTTTTACTTTCTGACTTATTCTGTTCAAAAAAAGAGTGATATAAAGAAGAAAAGGTGAAATGTTACAGAATTATGTCGGTATTCATTACAGAACAAGTCGGAACCATCCTGTTTCGTACGAAATAATTGTAAAAAGCAGAGTTTTTGTGCCATTTTCACGATACCAATGTGTAAAGAAAACAAGAATTATGTCGGTATTGTTTACATATTTTGATGCGTTGTAGAAATCTGTTTTTTAGTAAGTGATTATTTTAGCAAGGGTTTTAAATTTAGGCACGCTTTCTGCATATGAGTTTGTGCGGCATAAAATGTTCTCTACCTGCCGTGTTGGAAATATAGCTAATGAGCGGCACTATTGGTAACGTCACTTTCTACTGGTAGAGGTATTTAGTGGTATGGGGTACGCATAAGGCCGTTGGTGACCTTGTCTGGGTTAAACTGGATAATGTTGAGTGGAGTGTTGTATCGGCTTTAACGGGTCGGTTGTTTTTAGGAGAAGTTAAATGGAAGAAAATACAAGAAAACTCACTTTTGTGGTTGTGTTTCTATCTTTATTTGTAGCGGTATTATTTAGTCTTGCGTCCGTCTAGGGGTCTATTCTCGGGCAGGCTCCTGGCGAGCCAGGGCATGTGATAGTATACTTAGTTTGCAGTAGTCGGACATCTGGTTCGGCTACTGAGTAACTTGACTGAGGGAATTGTGCCGACACCAGGCCAGATGTCACTAATATGCTTGATGTATACCGTTCTTTTTATCACTTTCGTGAACAGCCTTTCCGTTTAAGCCCTGATAGTCGATTTTCCTTCGGGCATCGAAGTTATGAGAATGCCCATTCCTATCTAAAATATGCGATTTCTGAAGGTGAAGGAATTGTTACGGTAACTGGCGCGCCAGGTACCGGTAAAACAACACTGATAGGTACATTGCTGGCGGAATTGAATGCGGCGTATGTGCGGGTTGCCACGCTGGAAGGGGCACAAATTCAGAGCGACCAGCTATTTGATGCCGTAACAGTCGCATTTGATATTCGCTGTGATGCTACGACAACAAAGTGGCAGCAGTTTGAGCGTTTTTTGCGCGAGGGGGTTGCACAGGGAAGACGTAATGTCCTCATCGTTGATGAAGCGCAGGCCATGACCCGGCAAAGCCTGGAAGAGTTAAGGTTGCTTTCGAATATGCGTTCGCATAATCAACTATTATTGCAGATATTTCTTATCGGTCAGGAAGCGCTACTGGAGATAGTGCGTGCACCAGGTATGGAACAGTTGCATCAACGATTGATTGCTGCTGCGCATCTGGAGCCGTTAACAAAAGCAGAAACCGTCGATTATGTGAAACACCGTTTGCGTAAATCAGGCTGGCAGGGAGATCCAGAAATTGACAATGAAGTTATGTCACTGGTCCATAAGTTCAGTGCTGGTGTGCCGAGACGGATCAATCTTATCTGTCACCGGCTTTTTTTGTACGGAGGCTTGAAAAAAAAGCACCAGCTTGTCGGTCAGGATGCATTGCATGTTGTAGTAGAACTGCATCGTGAAGGATTGCTACCATCGGTTACCCATCGCGTGTAGCGGTGCCAGTGATGAATACTCACTATGTTCATCTACCGTGGGTAAAAAATAGCCGGATACCGTTAATTCTCTGTTTTGCTGGTATTGTGCTATTGCTGCTTTTTATGCAGTTTGCGCAACTGCCAGATTATTCACTGCTATGGCGCGAAATTCAGAACCTGGGTCATATTCCGTTATTTGCCTGCATTGCGTTGCTGTGTTTCTATCTGTTGCGTCATCTTGTTAAAATAGAAAAATATAAGTATTATCTGTATACCCTTGTTCTTTCTCTGGGAATTGGGATTGCGGTTGAGTGGGTACAATTTTATACTGGTCGCGATGCCGAAGTCGGTGATGTTTTGCGCGATTTACTGGGTATCGTGATGGCGCTGTGTTTTTACGCCATAGTTGAATTGTATTATAAGGAAAAGATAATACAGAAAAACTATTTTCACCAGCGCTTTTTTCTATCACTGCTTCTGCTTGTTCTACTGGTTATTAGTTTGTTTCCACTGGCGCGGCTGTCATGGGCGTATATTCAGCGAAATGAAGCCTTCCCTGTTATTGTTGATTTTACTCAGCACTGGCCGGATGTTTTTTTACATAAACGCTATGTGTCCCTGAGTGTTGTTAATGCCCCTGTATTATGGACAACAATGACTGGCCAGAAAGTGGAGAGAATACAATTTAAAAAAGAGGGAGCTTATCCGGGAATAACATTGGATGAGCCATTTGCAGACTGGTCAACATACAGGCGACTGGTTATTGATCTATATACTACATCGGTAGATAATCTGGATATACGGATTTCCGATCGTCAGCATAATCAGCAGTATATTGATCGCTTTAATGCCTCATATGTGCTTCATCCGGGTGAAAATAGCATTAAGATCCCTCTGGATAAGGTAAAAAAATCACCGTACGGCAGAATGATGGATATGAAGCAGATATATAACATGGCGCTGTTTACAAATAATATAATGTCTCCATTCAGTATTTATATAAAACAAATTCAGCTTGAATAATCACGGGTATGCGTAAAGGTATCTACGTAGCCGATGGATCTGGGTAAGGTGTGTTTTTTTTCGCGGACCGGTGATAAGAACGGCTCTAAATTAAAAGCCATGATAGGTTAAAGTTAATAAAGTTCAGGCTGGCGGGGTTGGTGCAATAGTTCCAAAATAGCCCCGGAAATAGCGTGTGCCGCTATGTAAGCAGAACGATAACAAAACAGGATAATTAAAAAGGTTGCTTTCGTTATAATGGGAACAGTACGTTTTTTTCGTCATTCGACTCAGGTCTTTCATTATCACGTTCCAACTGAGTTCGTTTTACTGGCTGTGGTTGAGTTTGTCGTGCTGGTGTTGTCGCTCCATCTTGCGCTAAGCTTACGTTTTTTTGGTGGCAGCGGGTCTCCTCAGTTTGAGCTGTTCTGGCCCAGAACATTGTTATTTGCGCTGGTTATGCAATTAAGTATGGTCGGTTTCGGCTTGTATCAGCGGCAGGCAGGGCGTTTTCTGGATGAAATGATATTACGTATTGCCAGTGGTTTATTGCTGGGGATGATTCCGCTTGGTATCAGCTATTATTTCGCACCGACTTTTTTTCTTGGTCGCGGCGTACTGATCCTGGCGGTAGTAATTAGTTTTGTTTTTATTACTATTATCCGGTTATTTTTCCGCCGGTTAGTTAAGGAAAGGAATATGTGGGCGCGTATTCTGGTGCTGGGCGCTGGCAAGAAAGCCGATTTAATACGAGAAGTGATTGCGACGGGTGGGCTGGAGGGGCTTAATTTTATTGGTTTTGTACCAATGAGTGGCGACCAGAAAAGCGAGGGTCATGATGATGAGATAGATATTGACGGCCCTCTGGTCGGGTTTGTCGAGCAGCAGGATATTGATGAAATTGTACTTGCCGTGGATGACAGGCGTAGTGCAGAACTACCGGCGAAAGATCTGCTTGACTGTAAAATGAGTGGCATTGATATACTCGATCTGGTCACGTTTTGTGAGCGACGAATCGGAAAAATTCGGCTTGATATGCTTAACCCTAGCTGGCTGTATCTGTCAGATGGTTTTCAGGAAAGTATGTTTCGCCGAATCAGTAAACGCCTGATGGATATTGTTATCGTTTTGCTATTCTTACCCGTTGTTTTACCATTAGTACTACTGGTTAGTCTTGCTATTTTTATAGAAAGTCGAGGTAAGGGTCATGTTCTGTATAGCCAGGTTCGTGTTAAGCAGGGGAACCAGCCCTTTAAAATTTATAAGTTCCGTAGCATGGTAACCGATGCGGAAAAAGATGGTGTCGCCCGTTGGGCATCTAAAAACGACAGTAGAATCACCCGTGTTGGGTCGGTAATCAGAAAAGTCCGCCTGGATGAGCTGCCACAGCTATATAATGTATTAAAAGGAGACATGAGCTTTGTCGGACCCAGGCCGGAGCGCCCTGAATTTGTTGCAAAACTGGCAGAAAAAATTCCCTACTATGAAGAACGCCATCGTGTGAAACCGGGTATAACCGGCTGGGCACAGATACGTTATTCGTATGGTGCTTCTGAAGAAGATGGTTTGGAAAAGCTGCAATATGACCTGTATTACGTTAAAAACTATAGCTTTTTTCTGGATTTGCTTATTATATTACAAACGGCCGAAGTGGTTTTGTTAAGTAAGGGGGCGCAGTAAATTAATGATGAATTCAATAACTATTCTGCTTTAATACCCCATCCGCTTACGGTGGGGTCGTTTATTATAAAATTTTTATTGATTTTTCCTTCATTCTTGCGCATATTTAAGCTAGTATTACCTCAGATAAATTAGAGATTTCATCTGCCAGTTTTTGTAGATAAAAGCGGTCTGAACTTGTTATTACTGTCTTTTTTCTGGTTGTGTTTCAACGGTTAAATCTCAGTAAAAATCGTGGTGCGCTCTGTACCACGGAAATTTTGAATTAATAAAATCTCCCTGAATGTTTTATGCGGCACTGATGTAGTGATGTTTTAGTAAGTGTTCGTTATTCAATAAATCCATAAAAGTACCCGATTATTAAATGACGTTAAGCGTATAGACGCTTATGGGATTATGTTGGTAATGAATATTGTAAAGAGTAGTAATCGATTGATGATGGCCATGAGCATTGCCATATTGTTATTAACTGCAGGCTGCGCGGCAACGACAACACCGACAGGGGCAAATTCAGCGACTAAAACGACAACTAAAACGACAACTACCAAAACTACAGCGGCTGTGCGGCAGCTTGACTGGACTATACCTGTAGTACGTGAAGATGGAACTGCACTACCTCTGGATAAAATTTCAGGCTATAAAATTTATTACGGAACCCGTTCGGGTGACTATACGGATAGCTTGAATTTAGTTCCTGCTAAAGATTCAACTGGCAAGGCGATAACTGATTACAATCTGGCTAGCCTGCCTCATGGAACCTATTATTTTACGATGACAACGG
>CAYXNL010000063.1:0-12140 GCA_964466455.1 uncultured Thiotrichaceae bacterium | reverse complement strand
TTATGGCAGTGTTCGTGCTTCACCAATACCACGCGGGTCTGATGCAGCTTCAACCTGACCGGTTTTCCTGTTCACAACAATGACCTGCATATTACCAAAGGTGGTATTCGTTTCCTGCAAATGATAGCCCATTTTCTTTAATTTACGCTGTAGTTTTTTATCAAACACTCCCGGTTCAAAAAATATTTTATCGGGCAGATACTGATGATGAAAACGTCCCAGATTAACCATATCCTCAGCACTGCCGCCCTGATAAAAATCCAGTACTGCATTCAACACCATAGTAATAATACGACTACCTCCCGGTGTACCCAGGATGGCGATACGGTTATTAGTTTCTGCAAAACTCGGGCTCATGCTTGATAACATCCGCTTGCCCGGCTCAATTGCATTAGCCGTAGTGCCAACCAGCCCGTATACATTCGGCACCCCCGGTTTCACTGAAAAATCATCCATTTCATCATTAAGCAGAACGCCCGTGCCTCTGGCCACGAAGCAGGAACCGAAGGGATAGTTAATTGACAGAGTCGCCGACACACGATTACCCGCTTTATCAATAATTGAAAAATGGGTGGTGTCTGTGCCTTTACCAGTCGGTGCCGCCAATTTTTCCAGCGCACGACTTGGGCTAGCCCGGTTTTTTCTGATGCTGTGCACCATGTCCATCGTATGTTGTTTAGAAACCAGATAATCGACAGGTACGTTTACAAAATCCTTATCACCCATATATTCTGCCCGGTCACGATAGGCATGTCGCATGGCTTCAACAATAGTGTGTACACGCTCAGCGCGCGACATCGACTCAAGAGGAAATTTTGACAGAATATTTAACATTTCAGACAGAGCCAGACCACCGGATGATGGCAGCGATGCTGTCACCAGTTTCATGCCTTTATAAAAAGCAATATCAGGCTTACGCTTAACAACCCGGTATTCAGCCAGATCTTTCATTGTCCAGATACCACCGTGCTGACGCACCGCCTGAACCAGCTTTGATGCCGTTTCACCCGTATAAAAACCGGCTTTCCCCCGCGTTGCAATACCCTGTAACGTATTTGCCAGGTCTGGTTGCTTAATCAGTGTCCCCAGCGGCGGAATTTCAGCATTGTGTAGAAAAATTGCCCGTGTGTCCACAAACAGTCGTAAATCATGGTAGCGGAATTGCGCCATCCGCTGATAAAAAGCATCTACCGCAAACCCATGCCGGGCAATGCTGATCGCCGGAGCCAATGACCGACGCAAAGGCAACACCCCGTAATGTTTAGCCAGATAAATAATTGCAGCGGGAACACCGGGAATACCGGCAGCAAGCGGGCCGGTAATGGTGGCATCCTTTATCACCTTTCCCTGCTTATTCAGATACATATCCCGTGAAGCCTGTAATGGCGCTTTTTCACGACCATCAATCATTATGTCGCGATTATTTTGTGCCTGATGCAAGAGCCAGAAACCACCTCCGCCCAATCCGGAACTATAGGGTTCTACGACCGCCAGTACCGCCGTTACAGCAATGGCTGCATCAAACGCATTGCCACCCTGTTGCAGTATGCGTATACCAGCATCAGTAGCCAATGGATGCGCCGAGGCAATAGCCGCCTGTACCGGTAATTTATCAGCAGAAAGGTGATTGCCTGAGCGCGAATAGACCGGCAGTGAAAAAAAACAGATGAGGATAAGCAGGCCATACAGCAGGGTGTTTTTTATTATCGGCATGTCATTATTAATACGCGACTTCTCCGGGCGGACAGTGGATACCGCTCTATCATAGGTTAAATCAGAGAAAAATAAAACACCTGGGAATACATCGGTTCTTCATCGGATACATTGACCAGATGGAGGCGGGAGAAAAAAACCGGGATAGATAATTATGTAATGATAAAAAGCAGAGGCTCAGGTTTCTGATACCAGATGCTGGTATTTTTCCAGTAACTCTTCTTTTGTTTCTACATGATCGGGATCAAGGGGAATACAGTCAACCGGGCAGACTTCTACACATTGTGATGTCTCATAATGGCCAACACATTCCGTACACAGGTTCGGGTCAATAACATATATCTCATCACCCGGGGTAATTGCATCATTTGGACATTCCGGTTCACACACATCACAGTTGATGCATTCATCTGTAATTATTAAAGCCATATCACTACTCTCGGGAAAACCTGTCCACAAAATAATCGGGACGCAATTATATATTAAAAGGAAACACTTAAACCCTGATATTTACCATCCTCTCATACAAATCTGCTGTAACAGGCAGTAACAGACAACCGTCAGGACTGTATTCTAGCTTTAACCGCCTTCAACTCATCCACAATGCTTTTATGGACAAATTGTGAAACATCACCACCATGAAAGGCGATTTCTTTCACCAGCGACGATGAAATAAAGCTAGTTTCATCACCGGGGGTCATAAATACCGTTTCGATTGAATGTTCAAGCTTGCGGTTCATACTGGCCAGTTGCATTTCAAATTCAAAATCGGACACTGCGCGCAAACCGCGTAAAATGACTCTGGCCTGGTTCTTTTTGGCATAATCCACCAACAGACCGGAAAACCCGCGAACCTCGACATTGGCAAAGCCGCATAATATGCTTTTTGCCATGCTAACGCGTTGCGCTAAATCAAATAAAGGAGTTTTTGATGGATTTTCTGCAATGGCCACAATAACTTTATCGAATAGACCCGCTGCACGTTCAACCAGATCAGTATGACCATTGGTAACCGGGTCGAAGGTTCCGGGGTAGACCGCAATAACAGACACAACTTCCTCTCCTGTAACAGGGCGTCAGGCTGGTTCAGACGACATCTGCACAAACAGTTTATAGGCCACCTGCCCGGCCTGTGCGTTTTTAAGACAGCGCCACAACGGTGGTACGGCAATACTATCATTCAATGCATGTTCAATATATATTTTTGCATCACCTCGCAGTAAATCAGACTTTGCCAGTAGATCACAACTTTGTTGCAATAAAGGTGTTTGGAAGGGAGGGTCAAGAAAGAGGATGTCGAATGACCGGGATTTTGTTTCTATTTGCTGCTGCAACCAGTGCAGGCTATCGGTTTTTTGTATACTGATATTTGCAGCAGATAATGCTTCCCTGTTTTTTTTCAGGTTATTCACCGTGCACAGGTTATTATCCAACATCAGCAATTGCCCGGCGCCGCGCGAAATCGCCTCAAATCCCAGCGCTCCACTGCCGGCAAAAATATCCAGACAGGCACTACCGGGTACATCTGCCCGTAACCAGTTAAATACGGTTTCACGAATCCGGTCTGTGGTTGGCCGCAGACCTTCTGCATCATCAAAATGTAGCTTCCGACCACGCCAGCGACCACTAATAATTCGACAAACGCCCCGTTTTACCACCGTTTATTCACCTCGTACGGTTTTTCATACTTATCCCTGTGACAACCGGGCAAAGAATCTATTTTTTCAGCTTACCTACAATAACGGTTATCATTTTACTGTCATCCAGTCGGCGATGCAGGGCACTTTTAACCTCTGGCAGGGTAATGGCATTTATTTTTTCAACGAAGTGATCCAGATAATCCAGTGGCAAATTATAAAACCCTATCATTGCAATATAGCCCAGCAGTTTACTGTTACTATCAAGGTTCAAGGGGAAGCCACCCGTGATATTACTTTTTGCTGCTGTTAATTCAGCCGCTGTCGGCCCTTCTTTCAGATAGTTGCGAAGGGTCTGCTTTAATAATGATAAGGCTTTCATTGCCTTGTTAGTTCGTGTTTGCATGCCCATCATAAAGGGTCCAGCCTGGCGCATAGGTAAAAAATAGCTGTATACACTATAAGCAAGTGCATTTTTCTCACGAATTACATGTACCAGACGGGATGAAAAACCACTACCACCCAGTGAATAATTTCCCAGATACAGGGCAAAGTAATCCTTGTCACCACGTTTAACCCCAACCTGCCCCATATAAATATGAGTTTGCTCAGAAGGGTATTCAATTCTAATAGTTTTACTCTGTGTAACAGACTTAACCGCTGGTAATGGTGGTGCTTTCTCTCCAGCCGGTAATGCCGATACCAGTGTATTGGCAATGGCTTCAGCCTGCTGGCGATTAATCTTCCCTACAATAGCGATGGTCGCATTGCGCGCTACATAATATTTTTTATAAAAAGCGCGAACATCATTCAGGGTGATTTTATTCAGCGTTTTTATCGTTCCTGATACGGGTGAACCATACGGATGATTACCATAAATTGCTTTATAGAAGGCTTTACTGGCAATATCATCCGGTGACTGCTCACTAGCCTGTACTGAGACTTTCATCTGATTTTTTTCACGCTCAAATGCCTTTACTGGAAAATCCGGTTGTGTCAGCACCTTACGGAAAGCTACCAGAGCAGGCTTCCGGTATTTGCTATCGACCAGAGTACGTACAGAAACCAGAGCCATATCATGCAATGCATCATTACCAAACTCGGCCCCGACAGATTCAAATGCCTCTGCAATTTGCTGTGCGTTCATACCCGCAGCACCTTCCGATAGCAAGCCATTGGTTAATACCGCCAACCCGCTATTGCCGTGGTCACGCGCACTACCGGCATCAAACACCACCTGCACATCCAGGATGGGAACGCTTTCGCTGGGTATAAACATAACTTTGGCACCATTTTGTGTATGCCAGCTCTGAATGCGGGGGGTTGCCTGTGCCGTCCAGGCAACAGCCAGTAACACGATACTCAGCAGGATAAATCGAAGACTATTTTTCATTGTTTTGGGGTTCTATTTTGGAGTTCATTAATAACATATCCAGCATTAGACTAGCGCGCACGCAAACCTCCCATTATCTGTCTGGCAGGATCAGTTGGCGCGGACAGTCTGCGACCTGACTTAACTGGCAGGGGGTCGAGTACAGCAATAGTCAGACCCGTGTTCACCAGATATTTTTTCGCCACCTGCTGAACCTCTCTGGCAGTAATTGCCTGAATATCTTTTACGTATTCATCCTTTACTTTCCAGGACAGGCCAACAGTTTCCAGCATACCAATTTCCATTGCCTGATAAAAAGTAGAATCCTGCTTGTATACATTTGATGCCACCACTTCTGCCTTGACCCTCTCAAGCTCTTTCTGCCCCGGTGGGGTTGTCTGGAGATCTTTGATCTGTTGACGCAAAGCCGATTCCAGTTCCTTCATACTTACTCCGTCATTAGGAACTGCCGACAGGGTAAACAGATTATTGTGTAGCGTTGTCATACTGTAATCGGCACTAGCACTGGCGGCAATCTGCTGACCACGTACCAGATTTTTACTCAGGCGGGCACTATCACCGCCATCGAGCAGACCTGCCAGCACTTCAAGGGCATAGACATCCTGCTTTTTCTTCACATTTTTCAACACCGGTACTTTATATCCCATAATCAGATATGGCACCTTGGCAGGCAATCTGACAGTGAGGCGTTTAATCCCATATTGTTTTACCCCATGCCGTGGTTTTAACCTGGGAATATCTCTGGAAGGAATAGGACCAAAATATTTTTTTGCCAGATGAAAAACCTTACCCGCATCCACATCGCCGACAACCACCAGCGTCGCATTATTGGGGGCATACCAGGTTTTATACCATTTTCGTACATCCTTAACCGTTAATGAATTTAAATCTTCCACCCAGCCGATAACCGGATGATGGTAAGGATTATTGGTATAGGCCACCGCATTAAAACGCTCATAGGTTAGCGCGGTCGGCTTATCGTCTGTACGCATACGTCGCTCTTCCTTGACCACTTGCAGTTCTTTTTTAAAGTCGGCTTTATTCAAGACCAGATTTTGCATACGATCTGCTTCCAGTTTAAAACACAGGGCCAGCCGGTTATTGGCAATTTGCTGGAAATAGGCAGTATAGTCCTGGCCGGTAAAAGCATTTTCGCGCCCGCCATTAGCAGCGATAATTTCGGAGAATTTACCCGCCGGATAGTCGGGGGTACCTTTAAACATCATATGTTCCAGTACGTGTGAAATTCCGGTAATACCATCATGTTCATAACTGGAACCCACTTTATACCATATCTGTGAAACCACCACCGGTGCCCGGTGATTTTCCATTACCAGCACGTTGAGGCCATTGGGCAAGCGATAGCTCTGCACCTCTTTGTTTGTGTGTTTGGGAATATCATCAGGGTTAAAGACAAATAGTAATAGACCCAGAGTGACGGAGATCACAGCAATGGCAATAATTCCATACTTCATTTTCATAAACAGTTATTCTCTAATACAGGTTTAAAATGTGCCATCCTTCGGCCAGTGATGATAGGATATCCAGCACAATTACACCACTACAATTATTTTTATTATGTTCGGTTTTATTAAGCGCAAAAAGAAAAAAGATACACCCTTAACGGAAATTCCAGAAACTCAAGCCTCAGCTACCGCAACAGAGATAACAGAAAATCCTGCCCAACCTGAGTTGAGTCAGTCACTGGAAAAAACCCGTCGGGGTTTTGCCGACACCATGACTGATTTCCTGCTAGGTAAAAAAAACATCGACCAGGCAATGCTCGACGATCTCGAGGAACGCCTGCTACGCGCCGATGTAGGACTCGATGCTACCACATGTATCATTGATGAGCTGCATAATAATCTTTCACGCAAGGCACTCAATAATGAAACTGCCTTGCATCATACTCTTGCCCATATAATGAAAACCCTGCTTCAACCCTGTGAACAGCCATTGATAATAAATAGTCAGCAGCGCCCTTTTATTATCCTCGTTGTTGGTATTAATGGTGCCGGTAAAACAACCAGCATCGGCAAACTGGCTAACCATTTCAAACAACAGGGCAAAAGTGTCATGCTGGCTGCCGGCGATACCTTTCGGGCTGCTGCCGTTGAACAGCTACAGGAATGGGGCAAACGTAACGCTGTACCAGTCGTCGCACAGGGTACGGGCGCTGACCCCGCATCAGTTATCTTCGACACGGTAGAATCAGCAAGTTCAAAAAAAATCGATGTCGTCATTGCCGATACCGCCGGTCGCCTGCACACGCAGGATAACTTAATGGAAGAGCTGAAAAAAATCAAACGGGTACTCGCCAAAATTGACCCCGACGCACCCCAGGAAACCCTGCTTGTCATGGATGCCGGTTTTGGTCAGAATGCCCTGCATCAGGTAAAACAGTTTCACCAGAGTATTGGTCTGACCGGGCTAGCAGTAACCAAACTCGATGGTACGGCAAAAGGTGGTATTCTGTTCTCCATTGCCAGCACACTAAATTTACCAGTACGATTTATCGGTGTTGGTGAAGGCCTTAACGATTTACGCCCATTCAATGCGGAGGAATTTGTCGAAGCACTGCTGAAATAAACGTATCACCATGAGAAAAGAAAATCATGATTCATTTTGATAATGTCAGTAAACGTTATACCACCGGTCACGATGCATTAAATCGGGTTAGTCTGCGCCTGCCCAAAGGTCAGATGGCATTCGTTACCGGTCGTTCCGGTGCAGGAAAAAGCACCTTGCTGAAACTGATTGCCATGATTGAACGCCCGAGCCGGGGACAAATTTTTCTCGATGGGGTCAATTTAAATAATATCCCCAGTAATAAAATTCCCTATGTCCGCCGTAATATCGGTATTATTTTTCAGAATCATCATCTGCTGTATGACCGACCAGTCTTTGACAACGTTGCCATGCCCCTAATAATACAGGGGTACCACCATAAGGACATCCATAAACGTGTGCGTGCCGCACTTAATCAGGTAGGGCTACTAAGCAAGGAAAAAGCGGCGCCTATTACTCTTTCAGGGGGAGAACAACAACGTGTCGGTATCGCCCGTGCTATTGTACACAAACCCGCACTACTGCTGGCAGACGAACCAACCGGTAATCTTGATCCCGAATTATCACACAATATTATGATGCTGTTTGCTCGTTTTAATCAGGTTGGCACCAGTATCCTGATAGCCAGCCACGACCTTGAACTAATACAGCGGATGAATGCACCGGTGATCGGCCTGGAGGATGGCCAGGTCAGCAGTAACACCCTGCCATATCATCACGAGGCCGGATAATGCGAAAAACCAGAACCACCCATTCGCGTTTCAGCGCCTATCTACTCAACCACGCCCAGGTAACACTAGCCAGTCTCGGTCGTCTGTACCGTCAGCCGGTCGCTACATTTATGACTATCGCAGTGATTGCTATTGCACTCACCCTGCCCACCGGTTTATTTGTTATGGTGAACAGCCTCAGCAAACTCAGCAATGAATGGAATAACTCAGCACAAATTTCTGTTTATCTGTATCCGCAGGTTAATAAACAGCAGGCACAGAGTCTGGTTAAGCGTTTGCGTTTAAACAATAACATTCGTCAAATAAAACTGATTGACAAAAAAACAGGGCTACAACGGTTTAAAAAAATATCCGGATTTAACCATGCACTAAAATATCTTGATACCAATCCACTACCCATCGTACTGGCGATACAGCCTGATATTAACCCGGATCAGACCACACAACTGGTTCACCAGCTTGAAAAAAACAAACTGGTCGAAATGGCTCAACTGGATGAACAATGGGTCAAACGCCTACTCACCCTGCTGGAAATTGCCAATCGGGGGATCTGGATAGTTGGCACCATGCTGGCACTGGCTGTATTGCTAATAATTGGTAATACAATTCGTCTGGACATCCAGAACCGCCATGCAGAAATTGAAGTAGCCAAGCTCATTGGTGCCTCCGATGCCTTTATCCGCCGCCCTTTCCTTTATACCGGATTCTGGTATGGTTTACTTGGTGGACTACTTGCCTGGTTGCTAACCGGCACATCACTTTTTCTCATTGGCGAACCGGTTCACCGGCTTGCACGCCTCTACCACAGCAATTTCAATCTGCACGAACTAAATATAAATAATATTATTACTTTATTATCAATAAGTTGCGTACTTGGTCTGGCAGGGTCATGGCTTGCCGTATCGCGGCATCTGAAAGAGATTGAACCCACCTGAGACTTTTATCCCACACCCCTTTTACAAGGATTCCCATAAAATAATAAACTATCCCGCAGCAAGCTGTGGAGAGTAACCGAAAGGGACTAATATTTTATTATGAACTTTTTTCCGAGTTAGCACTCAACCTTATTGAGTGCTAAAATGAGCTATATAGAAAGACGAAAGAGGTGAATATGAGAAACACATTAGTTCCTGCTTTACCGGTAACCGGATTATCTGCCGGTAACCTGGAAGCCTATATCCAACAGATTAATAGTATACCAATGCTAACTGCAGATGAGGAGCATGAACTGGCTATTCGCTTACAGGAAAAGAATGACCTGGCCGCTGCACAGCAACTGATTATGTCCAACCTGCGTTTTGTCGTGAAGATTGCCCGCGGTTATAGCGGCTATGGTCTGCCGCTGGGCGATCTGATTCAGGAAGGTAATATCGGCCTGATGAAAGCCGTCAAACGTTTTTCAGCCAGCCATCAGGTACGTCTGATTTCTTATGCCGTCCACTGGATCAAATCTGAAATCCATGAATTTGTCCTGCGCAACTGGCGTATTGTTAAAGTCGCCACAACCAAACCACAGCGTAAGCTGTTCTTTAAACTGCGCAGTTCAAAAAAACGTCTGGGCTGGTTCAACAGGGAAGAGGTTCAGGACGTTGCCAAGACACTGGGCGTAAAACCGGAAACGGTTCTGGAAATGGAATCACGTTTAAGTGGTGCCGATATCACCTTTGATGCATCTGATAAAGATGACGATGAGGAATACAGTTTTACCCCGTCTGCCTATCTGACCGACGATCGCGCCGATCCAGCGCAGCAGCTGGAGCAGGATGATTCACGATCACAGGAATTAAGCTTGATGAAGCGTTCACTAAAAACACTGGATGAACGTAGTCAGATTATTATCCAACGTCGCTGGCTGAATGAAACCAGGGCAACCCTGCATGAACTGGCAGATGAATTTCAGATTTCAGCAGAGCGCATTCGTCAACTGGAAAAGAATGCCCTGAATAAAATGCGGGTAGCATTTGAAGCCTGAAAAATTTTAATTGATGAAATACCCCAACTGAACCGCAGCGGAGTGAAACCTGTGCTGCGGTTTTCTTATTGCCTGCCAAGATAACACCATGGTTGAACACTTTGTTTGGCGGCCTTAAGCAAGCACGACTGGATATTTTAAGATTGCTCAACCTACCCCGTGAAGATCCGGTTGGACTTGACCAGTACAGTTTTTAGACGTTACGGTAATTTACAACAGTAGAGAGATTAATTGCTAATATCTATTAAATACAAAATTGATTAGGAACATTCCTAAATCTAAGCTGCTATCCTAAATTGAGACAGGGTTCTCTGTTTAATTTTCGTGGATGAGGTTCCCGGATGGTAACCAACTTGAACAATGGATTTGCCGCCTGCTTTTAAAAAATATTCAACTTCAATATTATGTGGCTGTCTTCCCCAGTCCTCACCAATCACAAAAATATCGACATCCAGTTCTTTACAACCCGAAACATACTCCAGTGCATAATAAGGACGCACAATATCAACACAACGCAGTGCCTTTAACATTTCCATTCTTTCTTTAAGAGGAACCACAGGTACATTGGGTTTATAACTGGCAACAACTTCATCGGATGCAACTCCAACCGCGACCGCGTTACCCAATGATTTACAATGTTGAAGTAACGCAAGGTGGCCAACATGCAATAAATCGAAGGTACCGACAGTGTATACAAGCATAATTTTCTCTCTAATTGAAGTGAACATGATATTATAACAGGTTCTCTCTAGCGCTATTGACACTTGTTACAATAATAAGTCAGCCGCATCATATTTTTCCTGTTCAAAGGTAGTTAAATGACAGACAATAACTCAGAAACCAAAGAGTTACAGCCCAATACGATTCTCTCCTACGCAAAAGACCTGCCAAATCTTTGCTCACTATCCGGCCTGGCGTGTACCATTGTTGCGATTTATTGTAGCATTACCGGCCTGTATGCAGCGGCGATGATAGGCATGATTTGGGCGGTTGCATTTGATTGGGCTGATGGACTTATTGCGCGCAGAATGAAAGGACGTACGGGTGATGACCGCGCTTTTGGTGGACAGCTTGATGTATTAATCGATATTGTGAGTTATGGCGTCACCCCTGCCATTTTGCTGATGAGTTATGGAAATTTCGAACTCATCTATCTGCCTGGTGCATTTTTAATGGTTGCCGCGAGTGCATTGCGACTGAGTTATTTTAGTACGTTCGGTCTGGCCGGTGGCAAGAGTTACACGGGGCTAGCCCTGGATAATAATAATATAATACTGGTTGCGATATTCTTATTAGAAGGTTTTTTTAGTCAGAACACTTTTTCTATCATTCTTTATGTCAGTAGCATTGGGCTTGCAGCCTTAAACGTGTCGCAGATAAAAACACCTAAGCTATCAGGCAATCCCATAAATGTTTTCATACTTGCCGCTTATACACTTGTTATTACGGCTCTTTATAGTTGGCAATTGATATAGAACATATTAATATAAAACGTAATTTATAAGGATTGCATTAAAACCAGACAATCCTGACGAATAACCGCAACATTATCTTTAGGGCACCTCTATTACTTGTGCCCTTTACTTCAATTTAAGACCAATCACTTAATACAAGCTTACCGATTGCGTTTCCCTGTTCTATCATTTTATGCGCTTTACGTAAGTTTTCAGCATTAATGGGATGCAACAATGTATTCACTGTGGTGACAAGCACGCCATTATCAATCAGTTCAGACACGTTATTTAATAATCGTTGCTGCTCTATCATGTCAGGCGTTTTATACATCGACCGGGTAAACATAAACTCCCAGACAAAGGTTGCGCTTTTACTTTTTAATAAAGAAAGATCGACATTTGAAGTATCAACAATTGAACATATTTTACCTTGAGGTTTGATAACCTTTGCCATGACTGGCCAATACTGATCCGTGTTGTTAAGGCAGAGAATATAATCCACCAGTGGCTTATCAATGGCAGCCAGTTCGTCATCTAAAGACTGACGATGATTAATCACACTATCCGCGCCTCGATCTAAACACCATTGTTGTGATTCAGGGCGAGAAGCCGTAGCAATGACATTTAATTTCGCCAATTGCTTAGCCAGCTGTATTGCGATTGAACCCACAC
>CAYXNL010000062.1:0-12368 GCA_964466455.1 uncultured Thiotrichaceae bacterium | reverse complement strand
GTTAAATCTTACCGATGACGTTAATAAACAAACCCCGACTTTGATAGCTCAGATCGGTCAGGTCATCAGAGAAATTGGTAAAATTATAACCGGCACCGACCTTGAAATTTTTACTGATATGGCGATACATTCCCAGCAAAATACCGCTACGACGATCCTGTGCTTCCGGCAGATCCAGTAAGCGACCTTCCATTAGTGCATCCCAGCGATAAACAAAATGCCAGTCAGCACGCAGAATATACAAACTGGCGGTGCTGGCGAAAAACTGCTGATTAATTTTACTCTGACTGATTTTACCCAGGCGATAGGCATATTTGCCGCCAATGCTCCAGCGCTTTGTCAGATCATAAATAGTATCCAGCGAAAGAATATGACTTTTCTGAATATAATTAATTGCTGCCCCCCTACCGGTAACCTGGCCGATAACATTACCGGTAAGTGGATCAGCCTGCAAACCGCCAAAGGGTACATTATAAAAATAGGTATATTTAAACAGGGTATTCCAGCGATCATTATCAACAGGACGGTAACCGTAGCCAGCAATAACTTCAGTAAAATTACCACTGAATAACTGCCCCTGAGAACTGGTACTGCGGGAAAAATTTACCTTGCCGACAAAACGCCAGTCGGCATCAACCTGATAGTTAAACCCGTTTTTCATCAACCAGGTAGTGCGTCTGGCTCCCACCCCGGTAGTCTGTGTTCTATCGACCCGGTATTCCATTGCGGTAGAATACATGATGGCACCAAAATTATATGCGGCATTAACACCGTAAGCTTCGCGCTGTGTTTCTGCACCAGTGATATTATCTTTCAGGGTTCCCACTTCAATATTGGCGCCATAATTCCAGCGATCACTCGGCGCCAGGTCAATACCGAAGGCATGAGTCAGACCGGTTGGTACATCGCCGTGCGTATAACGTTCTTCACCATAGATACTGCTACTGTCAGAAAAACGGGTACGCGCACCGGTATTCCAGTTACCCCGACGTGAGCGTAAACCGTTATCCGTACGCGCATCTTCCAGGGTATAGTTGGTATAAATATTTGTCCGGTCACTAACCAGATAATTGGTACTGGCTTTGACCCCGGTACCAGCGCTGCCCACAGACATATCGCCACCTAAAGTCAGCCGGTTGGCAGGACGAATATCACCGCCAATACCGATCCGTTGATTCGTTGCACGGTTACCTGATTTTGCTGCCGTGGCCTGCACAAAACTACGCGCTGTCCACCAGGATTTTGAATCGTAACTTGCCTGTGCAGCAAGATCCAGCCGGTTTCCCTGTTTCTGCGTGGAAACCACTGACAAAGAGCGATCAGTACGGCTTTCAAATCGACCCCCACCGGTAAGATGCCAGCGGTCTGTCGCCTGGTAGGTGGTTGACACATCCAGCGCCTGTGTTTCCAGCGCCTGAGTCTGATTGCGCACATCAGCTTTTACCGCCAGATCAAGACGCTTATTCAATGCCGTATTATAACGCCCCCCCACCTGCATAATATTTCTGGCCGTTAACTGACCCGGCGCTGAGAAACCGGCATCGCGTTGCTGTAGATAAAAACTGGCAGTACCGTTACCGCCAGAGATAAGTTCATTCACCAGTGCCCCGCCTTCTATGCGATAGGCATTACTTCTGGCATTCGGTTTTATGCCGGCACCAAGTTGCTGATAGCTAAAACCACCATTATTTGAATTTAATGCGCCAGCACCCTGTCCGCTGGTATTGGCTATCTCCATACGCATCCAGGTAGCGGCTGTCTTGCGCAAAGTAATATCAATACCATTTAACCTGCTTTCATTTTCCGATTCACGCTGCTTACTTAGTGTTGCACCGAGTTTAATATTGTTATTTAACCAGACCTGGGTACGCCCGCCGAGTGCCAGGGTACTAATCTTTTTAAACCCCGGCGTGTACTCATAACGCGATACCAGATAGACCGGATTACCCGTCAGGGATGAATCAGAAACCAGCAGACCATCTTTTGCCAGCGAAGACAACGGTGCACGCAGTAATATCCGTCCCTGAATATAGTCCAGATCATAATCAAGTACCGGCACCAGATTTTTTACCGATAGAACAATACCTGAATCCTTATCACGAACTTCAATCCGCAGGCGATCGGATCCCATCAATATATCCTGATGACGTAAAAAGTATAATGAACCACCGGTGCCCCGGAACTCATCGCGGCCAGCGACCGTACCCGGCTGTGCAGCAAAACCATCCAGAGTAAATTTCTGCTCGCCAAAACTGGTCGTTTTTCCATCTTCATAATGACCGGTAATACCATAAAGTCCCCGGTCAATCTGAGCCAGGTCGGTATCCAGATAGGAAATCGTAAAGTTACCTAAAATTCCATAATTATTATGGTGACGTAACTTTAGATACAGTTTGCCGGATGTCGGTGCACGTTCTTCCAGTGTAGAATCATCAGCAAAGGTGGGATAATAAAGCTTCGGATCCAGTCGCCTCAACAGTGAACGCGGTGTTTTTTGCAGAAAGTTGGAAAACAACTCATTCACCGGTCCTTCCTGTGTATCGGCACTACTGATTAAATGCCAGTCATCTCCAAATGTACCTTCGGTATAATAAGCAAAACGCGCATCAAGATTGATATTATTATTAAAATGATCTTTATCTTTGGTTACCAGCCGTGCCGGACCACTGGTATTATCGGCAGCAAGGGTTAAATCACCCAGACCAACATAGAACCAGTCATTTTTTGCAAATTCAAGATCACGCAGAAACATTTCACCATTGCCTTCCTTGTCCAGTACTGCAACTTCCACCGTTTGATAACCCCGCGGGAAAATTTCTTCCGCCGCAAATCGACCATTCGACCCTAAGGGAACCTTGCGCCCGGCCAGCCAGATATTGTGTCCTGGCGGAATGTTGTCACCACTAATCGTTACCGTGCCACCATCAATAGGAATATTCTGCATCCCCAGATGATTTTCACCATAACCAACTAACAGTTCTTTTTCTGTTTGCGGATTAGTAACGGGCAATAACGTCTGTGAGTCTGACGAGCTGGCCGTATTCTCCGTGTTTCCAGCTATTGTTTTCTGACCCTGCTTCAATTTTTTCTGTACACTATTTTTTTCAGCAAACGCTTCAGCATCTACACCAGCCGCTAAGGTATCTTCCTTCAGGAGAATATTACGCGCCCACGGTTCAGCACCAGTTTCCTGATATGACTTCGGTGCGGTGACCGATGGTTTTTTCTGTTTCTCTATTACTTTTTTTTTCTGCTGCAACGCAGTGTTAGCTGGTGTTTTATTGTTATCTGGATGAAGTTTATCTACCACCCATAAAGGCAGTGGGGTGGTCTCATCAAACTTTCCATGATTGCCATAAACACGCAACACATAAACCAGTCGTTTTATTGTGCCGTTAATGTTTTTAAAATTAGCCTTCCAGCTTGCCCGACCATTTTTATCCAGTTTAATAATCGCCAGGGGCTTGCTCCGTGTTGACTGGTTGAGGTTGAATAAACGAACTTCTGCATGATTAATAAAAGCCCAGTAGTTCGTGTACATACGGAAACTGACCTTATTATCTTCCATCGCTGTTGCTGGATTATCCTGATAACGAATAGTATTCGGCCAGGCGGTGATATTAAGTCGTGGTTTATTCTGTAGATTATTAAAACGAAACTCAATGTTTGCCTTATCCAGAGCAACATCGGTACAACGCTGAATGTCTTCTGTATTTTTATACGGGTCGTACAAAGGCTTCCCATCAACAGTAATCCGCATCAGGTTTAATGCATAGGGATTATGTTTTTTTGATTCTCTGTTAATATGTTGAACTTTCAGCCCCTCCAGTTCGTCCAGTACAGCCAGTTCGTCATAGACAATTTTTACTTCAACGTGAGAGGTGTTCGACTCGATAAAACCCGTAGCAACTACATCATTCGACTGGACAAAACCGCGACCTTCAAATTCAACCTGACTATTTTTCAGTTTCAGTTTTTTTCGTATGGCTTCCATTGTACGGCGTGCACGTGAAGTAGATAAACCAATATCATCGCCATAAACCATTGCCGTACGCCGGTTCATACGTTTATCACTGGTATAGCCGACAAACATCAAACGCACGTGAGATTTATTTGATACATCTTTAAGTAAACTACGCAGATGTTTAATATAACCCGGCGGAATAACCGGCTTGCCGTGCTGAAAATATATCGGTTTAATCGGTCCGTCCGGTGGATCATAGGTTAAAGTGATGGTTTCCGAACCGGCAGCATCTGGACAGGCCTGCGGACTTTCGGTGAACTGTTCGAAGGGATCATCATACCAGAACTCCACTTCAACCCGACGATTTAACGAGCGGCCTTTTTCTGTCGCATTAGATGCCAATGGATACTTCATGCCTTTACCGACACTACTCACTGCGCTATTTGGCAAAGACAGAATATCCTGCACCTGCTGCGCAACATATCTTGCCCGCGCCGCCGAGAAATGAACGTGATCGCCATAAATACGCTTTTCTACATCACTTAATGGCAAGTTATCCGTATAACCAACAAAACGTACCACAACATGGCGTTTGTCACGTAAATTTTTCAGGGCTTCACGAATCTGCTGAACAAATACCTCTGGAACACCACCACGACTATTATCATACTGCAACGGTCTAACCAGATGTTGCAGTTTTGCACGGCGCGCACTGCCTTCTTTATAACTAAGTTTACATACTGTTTCGCGGCGACATACTTTTATACGATCGAGTTTTTTTGCCGGTATAATTACCTTTTTATCTACCGCTTTCTCGGTAACTTTATCATACCAGACCTGAATATCTACCCGCCGGTTCTGCCTTCTTCCCGCCGCGGTATTCTCACTTGCAATAGGCTCTGACGAACCGACACCATCGTATGACACACTATCTGGCGGCAGATCCAGTTTACGTTGAAAAAACTCTGCCGCCATTTGTGCGCGCGCACGTGACAGACCAACATTATCTATATACTTTGCCCGCAATGCAGGACTCAGTTTTTCCGAGTCACTGTGGCCGATAAAATGCAGGCGCACATTACGACGATTATGCATTTCATTTAATATGTCGCGTAGCTTCTCAACATAGCCCTGCGGAATATTAACCACCCCCGATTTAAACCCTATTGCCGGTACTTTATTTTTCAGCTTGAATGTTTTTGTTTTCTTCTGTAAAACTTTTTTTACCTCAACCTTATCGCCTTCCGCCGGTTTAAAAAATGTATCATCTTTTACCCACAGGGTAAAAACTTTATTGGGCGGATACTCACGTTCAGTATTTTTTCCCAAAGGATGCTGGCTTAGCTGTGCGGGTGGTTTACTGGTTTCTCCCTGGGCTTTATCATTTAGTGAAAACCAGTCATCAGCATTGGCGGCAACGGGTGAAAACAGGCACTGTATCACAATGATACAGGTTATAGAAAAATGGTACCTGAGATGACGCCTGATACGAAATTTTACTGGCAGTATCAGATAATATCGCAGGGCAATCATTGCTTAAAGCCCCCGTTATTAAATGGTTTACCACGACGCCAGAACAACTCTGTCTCAATTGTTAAGCGGTAACAGCAATTCATTTTCTCCCAGCGTTTTTCAACCAGTTGTTTTATTGCATGCAGGCGCTTTTCAGCCAGTGATTCGGTTTCATTTTCTCCCAGATAAGATAGACGCAAAATTGATGGTGATTTTTTCAGTTCACCGAGTAACAGATGAATACGTGACACCCATTGCGGACGCAAACGGGTTTTTCCTTTTTCAAATACTCCGTCAGCAAGATCAAGTTTTACCACACGATATAAGGTGGCACCAAAATCAAACTTGAGCATCTTGCCTCGGGTAGCGCGCTGCACTCGCGGGTTTTCTGTGGTTACCCGGTAACCACTCGGCAGACTACGGTCATCCAGCTTGATAATAAAATTGGAACCGCGAGTTTCATTTGCAATCACCGCGCAGGTAATATGGAAGCGGCCATGGTCATCGGTAGTAACCCGCAAGCCTCTGGCGGTGGCAAGCTGAACACCGGCGATACCCGGTTCACCCTGATCCTGATAACCATTCAGATTTTTATCATTAAATACCTTACCGATAACATCGGAACAGTCAAAAGTCGGATCCGGAATAACACGTACCGTTGCCGATGCCACACCGGATGCAGCTTGACCGGTACGCTCATTAACCACACTTGCGGTATTTACATAGTCTCCTTCGCCAACACCGGAACCGACAACCAGTAACATTTTAATGACCACCGACTGATTGGTGTTCACCGACAGGTTTTGCCATATCATCTGGTTATGGCTGACAACCGGTTCCGCCTTCACCCCATCAATACGTGACGAACCGGCAACATATTTAAACCCGGCCGGGAACTGATCAATTACTTCCAGATCCTGTAGTGGCACCCCTATCGAGTTACTTAAGGTAATGGTATAGGGGACTAACTGGCTACGGGTCACATCCTGCATGCCAGCTACTTTTGAAATAGCAACGGCCGCATTGAGCGTCGGATCTACCGGTATATGATTGTTATACAACTGGTCGGTAGACGGGACATTATTTAACTTGACCTTGAGGTAATAACTAGTTCCCGCTGTTCGCGGTGCAATCGATGTAGCCGGCGCTAATGCCGAAGCGCTGACTTCACAATGTGAGGTGGTTGCCGGTATTTTATCCCGCGCCGAGCCCGGACAGGTCGGTACATTAAAGGCGGGCGTGTTAATCGGATTTACCGGTGGAATAATGGCAGAAGTCGTGCCGACAAAACCATCGGACGGCGGCTTAACCTGAATAACATATTCATCATTTACCGCACAGCGAGCGCTATTACTAAAGTTAAGATTAAACTTGTAATATCCCTGTGCCAGCGTTACCTGATTCTGCTGGTTCGGATCAATAAAACAGGATAATGGCACCTCCTGATTACTACGGGTCTGATCCATCAGGGTTAGCCGTACCCCGGCAACCGGGGTACGCAATACCGAGTTATAAACCACGCCATCGGGGTCTATCGGTAAATTCAATCCCAGTGTGTTACTGCCTGCTGCAACCACGATGTTAGAGATACGCTGCGGGCCATTAGTAAAAATCGAATCGGTTATTCCCAGCGCAGCCGTCGTTGGCCCCGCACCAGGTGACCGATAGCGGAATTCATATTCGGCACCACTGGCGGTACCCGGCAACATACCATTTATGTGGAAAATACCTTTACTATCTGTTGCTACCGTATCAAGTAATGAACCACGCAGATAAATATCCACCAACCAGCCGGGCAATATACTTTCCGTATTATCCAGTTTATTATTAAAGTTGGTGTCTATCCAGGCACGGCCACTGGTATTTGCCACCCCCGGCGCGCCACCAACATCAATACTGGCGCTGGCACTGGCATTTTGTGAGCCGGCATTCCAGTCCACACGGGCGCTATTAATAATACTGCTGGCATTAGTAGCGGCTGGACTAATGGTAGCGTTGAAGCGCAGGGTAATATACTTACCGGCATCCAGCGTGTTGTACACCGAGGCATAATTAGCGGTTATGGCGGAACCGAGTACTGTGACCCCGGCGGAAATACCGTTCATTTTAACCGAACTGGCAAGCAGACTGATTTCAGGCGGCAGGGTATCGTTAATCACAATATCGGTGGCAGGGCGATTGCCAATATTGTGTACCCGAATTACATATTCAAGCTGTTTACCCGGTAGTGCCACACCACCGCCAACAACATTGACTTCCTTGGTAATGCGTAACTGCTGGCCATTACCGATTACAACAACGGTTGGCTGATCCCCATTTCCGTCATTACCATCACTATCTGATAACTTCAGTGGTAACTCATTTGATGACAGACTTGCCTGATTGCTAATCAACTGACCCGGCGCGCCGGAAACCGTCACATCAAACTGTACGCTGGCAGTTTTTCCCGCTTGCATCACGCCCACCTGCGGGAACGCCGGTGAGGGCGTAGAACTGATATTAACCCCTGCAATCAATGGCAGGATACCCGGCAGCGGGTCAACCAGTGCCACCCCATTAATAATGGTACTGTTTGCAATATAACTACTATTTAACGGCACCACATCGCGCAGCAGAACATTGGTTGCCGCCATACTGCCACTATTGGAGATGAAGAACTTATAGCGCAGATGATCCCCCGGATCAATCACATTGTTATTGGCTACATCACCACTGGCTCCGGGAACAAAATCAACCGTTTTCTGGATTTTTAATATCGCCAGGTTACCGACAACACGGATGGTTGGATCATTAACCAGTTCAGTCGCCGGATCATCCGATGGCTGATCGGGATATGCCACCCCGCCAATACCTGTGCCAGACACAAACGCCTGGTTGGATATCACCGTACCATTAATAATATTTTTTGCCAGTACCACATCAAAGGTTACGGTTGCCGTATTTTTACCAGGGCGGTTATCGGCCTGCAAAAATCCAGCAGTACTATTTTCCGGAGCATGAATCAGCAGACCCTCTTCTACCGGCGAAACCCCTTTAGAAGGATCTGTAAGCGCGACACCATTTAACGTAGTGCTGCCTGCAACATAGGTAGTGTTCGCAGGAATCTGGTCACGCAACAGGGTTG
Organism: uncultured Thiotrichaceae bacterium; assembly: GCA_964466455.1. GTDB lineage: Bacteria > Pseudomonadota > Gammaproteobacteria > SZUA-229 > SZUA-229 > S010-25. Next base: position 3,768 of record CAYXNL010000062.1, on the reverse strand, counting down.
CGACTGAATTTTCAGCGCCTATATTCTGCGCTCGCAGGGTATAGCGCAATACATCTCCGGCTGCCAGTGTGTTTGGGTCACCGGTCATATCCTGCGCTGTTTTCAGGGTACGGATAACCGGTGCAGAGCCGATCATTACCTGGGTGGGGTTATTGGCACCAGCGAAATTCGGATCGTCACTGAGTGATGTTGAAAACGCGGAGGTCGCCGTTATCGCCTGATTGGGAATCAGCGTTCCATTGTTCAGTACCGGCCGTATGGTCGCTTCAAAACTAATTACCAGCTTGTCATTAGCACCACCGGCTGCATCCAGGGACAGGTTGCGCACATCGAGCTTCCCGGCATTATTTTTTCCAGCGTTACTATTGGTATTACTGTTATTAGCACCAGCGGGCAGCACAAAGTTGCTCAGCGAACCAGGCAGGAACATTTTGGTACTGGTGGCCAGACGATCCAGTTCATCGGTAACGCTAAAACCACTTATCGGTGCCCGGCCGGCATTGGTAACCGTAATGGTGTAGCGCATACGCTGTGCCGGTTTTGCCTGCAGGATAACGTTCGGAATCGCCGCCGTATTGCTGGTAATATTAAAGACTTCGTTGGTGGTTACTAATGTTGCCGCCAGTACATTAACGGTTACTGTGCCGGTATTGGCCGTTGCACCGGCAACGCCATTTGAGTAGCGGCGGATTTCCCCTACCGCCACCCCACTGGGCGTATCGGCACTGAACCACTGGCTGGGTGTTGCGCGACTGGCCAGGTTTACATTATCAACACTGTTTACATCCAGTGTCGCCTGATAGGTAATATGAAGATGATTACCCGGTTCTATACGCGCCGCCGCAGATCGCATGGTAATCGTCAGCGTACAGGCTGGCGCACCGGTATAGCTGGTCACATAATCGGTATTTTTAACCAGCGTTCTGACCGTGGTATTGGCGCTGTCACGTATTTCTACGGTAAAAGCGGTGGGCGCGCTATCGCACATGCCGCCATCCGTCTGTTTTGGTAAAATATCGGTAACGCTCAAATCATACGCATCGCTGGCATTGTTTGGCGTGTTATTTACAACATCAATAACAAAGGTACCTGGTGTGCCATAACTCATCTGCGCCGGGCCGGTCGTGCTCAACACCATAGTCAATGGTTCATGAATGGTCATCTTCGCAGTAGTATCCTGACCACCGTTGATTCGCGGACCGACATTGTCTACCTGATTAAAGGTATAACGGGCGGTATTGCTGAACTGCACACCAGCAACATTGGTTGTTAACGGCAGGTTTTTCAGTGCCACCGTCACATCAACCGCAATCTGTTTATTCGCCGGAATATCAATCCCGCTCCCCGTGGCAGCATCCTGAATAACCAGACTGGTCGGGGTTCCGGTATTCTCCGGGACCCAGGTTTGGGGCAGACTATCGGGTACCCGCGACACCGAGACAAAGGTCATTGCCCCCGGCAATGTGGACAGGTCATCCAGAATCCGCACGTCATGCAGAGCGGTGGACATTGGCTTGGCCGGAACGGTAATACGATAGGTAAAGTTTGCACCAATACTATGCGTAAGCTGTAGCGGGTTACGCTTGGATAAGGCACCGGCGCTGGCCGTCGTCAGTGTGGTGTTGGCAATATTACTGGGGGCATATTTTTCTGCCACACCCTTTATTCCACCGGCATTCGGCACCGCATTATTATCAAAGGAATAATATGCCGATACCTGCGCGGTATTGGTCATCGTCAGACCAGCGCCAATACCGGTTTCCGCCTGCACCCGGTACACAATTTGCAACGTATCCCCGGCGGGGATGGTGTAGGCATTGGCAACCCCGGTATCCAGGTTCCAGATCGCCACACCCGTACTGGCATTATAGGAAGGTGCCAGTACGGGCAGGCTGGTACCCGACAACAACCGGATCGACTGCGTGGTAATCGTCGCGCTGCCGTTACGCAGACCCACCGGAATCACGTCTTTGACAACAGCATCATACGCCGGCGCGCCACCCGTATTTTTAATTTCTACGGTATAGTTAATCAGCTCACTGGCATCAATAACGCTGCCACCCTTAGCCGGGGCAGCCGTTTTTGTTACCGTCAGTACCGGTTGTAACAGGGTAATGGTTTCACTGTCCGATTTAGGCGTAGCCGGACCGGTGGCGGTGGTGTAATCCAGTTTTGCGGTATTGGTCAGCAGCATAGATGGCTGCTGCGCCAGCGCCTTATTAACCACCACTGCGCGATAAACAATAACAAACTGGTCGTTGGCGGGATTGTTATCCGCAACATTCACAATATTACCCAACTGCCAGCGAACCGTAGTCGGTCCACTGACCGGGTTGCCGCTGACCGTCACATTTGCGGCACTAAGATTGCTATGGCTAAACGGTGCCACGGCGGCATAGGGAGGGGTAGTGACACCGTTAATACTGACAATTTTGCTAAATGCCAGCCCTTTGGGCAGGATATCGGTAATCACAACATTCGGGCTGCTACCTTCTTGCAGCGTCATCCGCAGTTCGTAATCCACCACATCGCCCACACGTACATTGGCATCGGTCGCGTTAAAGGTATCACTCAGCCGGGTTTTGAGCAGGGTATTGGTGTCTGCTGTGGTAATCGTGGCTGACACCGGACCAATATGGTAATCATTAAAAACCGGGCTGGCGGAACCATTACGCTGTGCCAGATCGACTCCGCTCAGGCTGGTCCATTGAATCTGCGAAGCACTCGTTAACGGCTGCGCCGCCTGCGCACTATCAAGCACCTTCACCCTGTAGCGCAGCACTATCGACGTGCCTTCCGCAATATTGATGCTGGCATTACCGTTGGCCGGGCTCCAGCTTAGTTGCTGTGGAACCACCACGCCGTCACCAGTGATTACAGGAGCCGTAATCAGGTTGCCGGAGCCGCTCACACTGAGACCACCGTTAAAAACCTGACCAGCACTTAGCTGATCGATAACGGAGACATCAAAAGCATCCGAGAAATTATCGCTGCTACTGCCTCCTGATGCACGCAATGTCAGGCTATAGAGCAGAATATCACCAGCGGTAGGCAGCTTACCTGGGGAGGTCAGATTAGTTACGGTTTTGCTCTGTTTAATCGGATCCAGCCGTGGTTCAACCACAGTATTTGCTGCGGCGGTGGCAACCTGTGAAGCCGATGACCCAGTTTCGCCGTTGCGGTAGGTTAAGGTGGCCTGATTTTGTAGCGTATCACCGGCGTTGGTGACCGCATCATTATTTACCCGCGCATAATAATCTATCCGGATCGTCGGCTGAATATTATTCCCCGCACTGTCATTTTCCTTCTGGGTGACGATATCACCAACATTCCACGCCACTATGCCACTACTGCCATCAGCCGGAAGCTGCTTAAAGGCCGCTTTAGATGGCACCTTATTATTAATACTGACAATATTCAGTGGTGTGACGGTAACAGGAAAGGCGGCATTATCTTCCAGCACATAGCTAGTCCCACCAAAGGCCAGATTGTCACTAATAACCAGATTTTTGCTGACCCCTTCGGGTAATACGTAGTCAAGCTGAAAATGTTTGCGACTGCCGATAGTTGAAATCAACGTTGGATTTAAGTCGGTTTTTGTCCCGCTAATGGCCGGTACCGAAGTTGCATTATCGGTAAAACTGGTTTCATAATTGTTGGGCGCTGTAGCGCTATTTGGAATGGCACCGGTACGCATACCCTGCGGAGAACCATCCGCACCAATCGTGCCACTGGCATTTAAGGCCGTGCTGACATTCTGTAATGATG
>CAYXNL010000061.1:0-12420 GCA_964466455.1 uncultured Thiotrichaceae bacterium | reverse complement strand
CTTCATTTCAGAGACTCGGCCATATTTTACACAGACTAAGGGAATGGATAAAAAGGATACTTATTGATAAAATCGGTGAATATAACATCTACTACTATTTTTCCAGACGACCCCATGTACCTGGCAATTATCCAACCCTGCCCTGTTTTTATTATGCATTCACTTTATCACTTCTTTGTACGACAATCATTCACTCGTGTTCTCGTTATGTCCATTCTCCTCAGCTTTACCTGCAAGGGATATGCGAGCAGCGTACTACCACTTAGCCTTACACAGATCTCACAACAGGCAAACATTATTTTTTATGCCAAAGTACTGGCAAACCGTGTTGAAAAAGATAAACGCAGCGGACAGATTGTCACCTATACCGATTTTCAAATTATTCAGTCCATCAAAGGCCAGGTAACAGGGAAATACACAATCAAACAACTGGGCGGCAGATTACCGGGAGCCAATTATTACCTCCGCGTTTATGGCGTACCAGTTTTTAAGAAAAACGGGGAATATGTGGTATTTTTACCTGCGGTTTCTCAACTTGGCTTCTGTAGCCCACTGGGACTCTACCAGGGAAGTTTTGCGGTAGCCACCATCAATGGTGAAAAGATTATTTCAAATGGCCGGGACTATTCACCGTCTTCCTACAGCAACACAAAACAGGCACAAATACCATCACAACAAAGCCGTTCCCTTGCTATTAACTCACCACGCTCAACTAGCACACCACCGGTAATCAGCATGCCGCTGGCAACTAACCCAAACCACCCTGCGCAAGCTCGTCTGGATGATTTTATACAGACCGTTCGGGCCAGGTTTCTTAAATAGCTACTAATCAAAAGTAATTAACACCTGATAATTAAAACAGGATCAATAAGGCAAAATATATGCACTGCTATGGTAAATCCGGATTCTGGCTATTCATTCTGTTAATTTTATATACCAGCAACACCTTTGCTGGTGGACCGCTGGTTATTGAAGGTCCAAACGGGCATACCCCGGTGCGTTATGCCAACCCGGTAATTGTATTAAATGTGGACCCTGGCCCACTGGGCAGCCGCAGTAATGCCCAGGCAAATAAAATTTTGCAGCAGGCCTTTTCTTTATGGAATAACGTGCCGACTTCAACAATCCGGTTTGTTCAGGGCGCTGATCTGTCTCAGGATATTACTATCAACAACTTTACCAGCATATTACCCGCACCCCAGGCTAACCTTACCAGCAGCAGCGCCTTAAAGGGAAACGATGGTATCAACCCGGTGGTATATGATAGTGACGGCAGTATTATTGATGCTTTTTTTGGTGTCGGAGCAAGCAAGAACACCATTGGTTTTGCTGCGTCCATTGTTACAATCGGTTCCAGCAATTTTACCGAAGGATATGCTGTTTTCAACGGTAGGGATCTTAGTCTAAGCACACTGGATTTTAAATTATTAATTGCCCACGAACTCGGTCATTTTATCGGTCTTGATCACACCCAGACCAATATTAGTAATAATGAAAAACTACTGGGTTCACCGCCAGCCTGTTCGACCGCCCAACCACAACAGTATGCAGTAATGTACCCGTATATTTGCCGAACCAGTGCTGATTTACACATTGATGATATCAGTGCGGTTTCTACCCTCTATCCGGCAGCGAACTTTCATCAGAAATTCGGCGAAATTAACGGTTTTTTTACCGATGCAGCAGGTAAGGCTATTATTGGGGCAAACATCTGGGCAGAAAACACAAACACCGGCGAAGCCGTCAGTACGGTATCAGACTATCTGCAAAATAATAACGGCTTCTATCAGCTCTTTGTGCCTGCGGGAAATTACACGCTGCATGCCGATGCCATAAATTCTGAATTTAATGGCGGCTCGGGTATCGGCCCCTATTCTACCGGGCCGACGGATAAATCATTTCAACCACCCATTAACTCCGTTATCGGGATTAGTTATCAGGCAGATACACCAGGCAATGATGCCATTATTTCAGTCAGTAACGGCCAGACAATCCGAATTAACTTTGACATTAACGGCGCTAACGTTAACCCCGTGCAGAATAATCGAGGAAGTGGAAATCTACTTTCGAGCCTACCTGGATCGACACCCGCCGCTAAATCTAAAAACACAGGTAGCGGAGGGTCTATGGCTCCTCTCACCCTGTTATTTATAATGCTGGCTTTACTGTATAACAGGCGAAACTATCGCACTAACAACTAAGGAGAACGGTAATTAGTAAGTGGCTGCAAGGTACGAGCCATCTGAATAAATTCATCAGCCAGCATTGGTTTACTGAAATAATATCCCTGAATAGTTTCTGCGCCACGCTGGCGCAGAAACTCAAACTGCTCCTGTGTTTCCACCCCTTCACCGACAATACCCAACCCAAGGCTATGTGCCATCGCAACAATCGCATCACACAACGCCTGACCATCCGGGTCAGTGCCAATATCATCAATAAAAGCTTTATCAATTTTCAATACATCGAAGGGAAAGCGTTTTAAATAACTAAGTGATGAGTAGCCGGTACCAAAATCATCAATGGATAAACGAATCCCCATTGTTTTGAACCGGTTGAGAATATCAATCACGTGCGGAACATCTTTCATCAATAGACGCTCGGTAATTTCCAGCTCCAGACAGTCGCCTGATAACTCATGGCGTTCAAGTACATTAGCAATATTTTCAACAATACCTTTACCACGAAACTGCCGTGTGGATAAATTGACCGCAACATACAAATTATTTATTTTATTATTACTACGCCACGTTTTAATATCTGCGCACACCGTATCCAGTACCCAGTTACCAATATCAACAATTAAGCCACTTTCCTCAGCCAACGGCACAAATTCTTCCGGTGATACTTCACCAAGCGCTTCATCCTCCCAGCGAATTAATGCTTCAGCGCCCACCACTTTCTGCGTTCGCGCATCTATCAATGCCTGATACTTCAGATAGAAATCTCCATTTTCCAGCGCACCACGAAGCTTGTTATCGATTTCAACCCGCTTCATTACAATGTCACTCATTTCGGTGGTAAATACCACGTAGTTATTCCGGCCCTTACGTTTACTGCGGTACATCGCCGTATCTGCATTACGCAGAAGAATATGCGGATCATCACCATCTTCTGGGAATAATGCAATACCGGCACTTGCCGTTACTGAAAATTCCATACCATGAACGATACAGGGTTGTGATACCCGCTGTAAAATTTCTTTTGTTTTATGTTTTACTACATCAATAAATGAATAATTACCATCAGCCTGAGGATCATCCACCTCAATTAGCATAATCAAAAACTCATCGCCACCCAGACGGGCAACCGTATCAAAATCACGCACACAGGCTTTTAGCCGCCCCGCCATATATTTCAGAAACTCATCTCCTGCCCCGTGTCCAAGCGTATCATTAATATTTTTAAAATGGTCAAAATCCATGTACAACAACGCGATGTGTCTGTGTTCACGAATTGCATTTACTATCGCCTGCTGGATGCGGTCATAAGCCAGGGTACGGTTAGGCAGATCGGTTAATTTGTCATAATTGGACTGATAAAGCAGGCGTTCTTCGTAATCTTTTCGCAGAGAAATATCTTCCTTAATAGCAAGATAATGTGTGCTTTCATTATTTGTATTTTTTATTGGTGAGATGGTTACATTTTCCCAGAATAACTCCCCGTTTTTCTTTTTATTATAAAGTTCACCCGTCCATGACTGGCCTGAAATAATAGCTGTCCACAGTTTTTTAAACTGTATTGCCGGGGTATAACCAGAGTTTAGAATTCTCGGGTTCTGACCGATTAGCTCGCGCTCACTGTAACCACTAATACAGCACAACTGAGGATTTACATATTCAATATTGCCATCAAGGTCCGTAATCATTACCGACACCGGGCTTTGCTCTATCGCCTGAGATAACTTGCGTAAATTATCCAGCGTTAATTTATGGCTATTGACTTCATCTTCCAGATCAACAATCAGATTCTGCACACTTCGTGTCATTTCATTAAAGGCATTAGCTAGTCCGCCTACTTCATCATTCGCTTCTACCTCTGCCTGTGCTGCCAGGTCCCCCTCTGTAATCTGTTTCACCACCTGGGTTAAGCGTTTTACCGGACCAAGTAATAAATGTGTCGTCGCCAATACTATCATCACCACAATAAGCGCAATAATACTAACCAGCACCATAGCGCTATTTTCCTGTGCCGCCACTGGCTCCATAATAGCTGACAACGGTTGAGAAGTAATAATTATCCAGGGTTCCGTCTCAAGTTTATACACAGCAGAAAGAAATTTTGCATTACCCAGCCCTCTATATTCACTTTCAATAATAGGTGCATCAAAAGATATTCGCTTCACTTTTTCTACCCAGTCTGGTGATTCAGTATCTTTTTGTGAAACATCTTTTGGTAATCGATGCTGGTGAATAAGTCGCTGCTTCACTTTTTCGCCTATGGGTACAGCCAATGTATAATTTAGATCTTTGCGCCGACTATGAACCAGCCGCAGGTAGTTTTCATCCAGTAATTCAACAAAAGCTCCCGGCCCGGTTGTGCGTTGTATTCGATCGAATATTCTGGCAAAAATCCGAGTGCTGTATTTTACCCGCAACACACCAATTAATTTACCGGAAAGATCCCGGATGCTACTGCTATAAACCATATACGGTTCGTCATGATGAAATTTGATAGACGAACGATAACTTTTATTATTATCCTTAACCAATTGATAATACGCCTGCCTGCTTTCATTTTTACCGATATTTTCCTCATCTGTATCAAGAATATTAATACCATTTTTATTTAAGATGGCATAGGAAAGGATATTGGATCCCTGACGGGATTTAAAGGCACGCAATATTTCCAGTATAGCCTGACGATTAAAGGGTGGCGCAGCTTTGCGGGTAATAAAATGAATGATCGCAGGTAATGCAGCTTCTGTTTCAATATACTGACTGTTCTGGCGGTTAAGATTATCAATCTTTTCCGCATAACTTTTGGCTGTGGTCAATAGTAATTTATTGGCTCCCTGCCTGAGATTTTCGCTCATAATATAGCCGTCAAGCAATGCGAGCACACCAAGCGATGTCAAAACAATAACAAGAAATGCCGTTAGTAATTTTGAACGCAGCGTATACTGGTGAGCGACAAATACACCCACCACCAGCAAAAATAAACCGCTACTGACCAGTAATATTGCCAGTGTTAACAACACCGCGCCAGCCCTCTGCTAATTTTATAGTGGCAGTATGCCTTTGCCCTTTGTTTTATCATAATGTTTTATTCATTACTGTATAATTTACGTATTTAAGGCAACCTTGCTTAAGTATAGTCAATTAAATAAAACTCTTTACCTATAACTAATGAAGAAACAACAGGCACCCTGCGGTAGCTGGTTATCGCCAATTAACAGTCAGATGGTCGTTTCCGATGCAGTTTCTCTGGATGAAATTCAGCTAAATGCCGATCAGCTCTTTTACCTTGAACGCCGCCCGAACGAACAGGGCCGATGCGTAATTGTAGCGTCAATAAATGGACAAACATTCGATATTATACCCGCCCCTTACAGCGCACGCTCTCGTGTACACGAATACGGCGGCGGGGTTTACTGCATCGGTGATGATAATTCAGTCTATTTTGTTAATGATAACGATCAGGATATCTATCGCGTCAAATCACAGACCATACAGCGCATCACCCAAAACCCCCACCTGCGCTTTGCCGACCTGACTTATGATGCAATACATCAATGGATTATTGCTATATGTGAACAGCATATTATACCGGACAAACAGGCAGAACCAGGCTCTGAGCAGCACAATGAAGCGAAAAACTTTATTGCTTCCATCCACATCAATAGCGGCGAGATCAGCATACTTTGCCAGGGGTATGACTTTTACAGCAATCCCCGTCTCAGCCCAGACGGGAGAAAACTATGCTGGTTATGCTGGCGCCACCCCAATATGCCCTGGGACAACACCGAGTTATGGCTGGCGGATGTCGATAACACTGGGCAGATCAACAGCCCACGGCGAATCGCTGGTCATTTTACCAGTAATGATAATGCTGTCCATAACATTTCTATCTGCCAGCCCCGCTGGTCAATAGATAACCACCTGTATTTTATTTCAGATGAAAACAACTGGTGGCAGATCTATCGTTATGAGGAAGACATAGATAACACATTGATTTCTATTGAAAATAATGATATAGGCCAACCACAATGGGTATTTTCACAGTCTGATTATGCCTTCCTTACCCCTACGCAGATACTCACTCACTATACTGTCAACAGATATCATTATCTGGTTATTATTAATACCCGGAAACCACAACAAACAACTATTATATATGCCCATGATGATACACAGACAGGCGAGCAATGGCAGAACTTTGCTTCCATTCAGACCAATAAACAGCAAGTTGCATTAATTGGTGCATCTCCAACACAGTTTCCCGCCGTGATTAGCGTAGCGGGATCAGATATTCTCCAGCTAGCTAACCGTGCTTCTATAAACTTCCATACGATTGCTATTTCATCAACACTGTCTGTTGCCGCTGGCTATCTGTCACAGGCGCTGCCGGTTCAATTTAACAACCGTCACCAACAACCAGTGTATGCTAATTATTACCCTCCGACCAACCCGCGATTCACCGCAACCGATAATGAGAAACCACCGCTAATCGTCATTTGTCACGGTGGGCCAACCGCCTGTGCAGACATCACACTGGACCCTAAAAAACAGTTCTGGACTTCCAGAGGGTTTGCCCTGCTCGATGTTAATTACAGTGGAAGCAGTGGTTTTGGTCGCGCCTATCGCCAGCGCCTGCATGGCCAGTGGGGAGTACTGGATGTTGAAGACTGTTGTGATGGCGCTCAATTTATGGTTACACAGGGGTTGGCAGACAAACAACGGCTCATTATCCGTGGTAGTAGTGCCGGTGGCTACACGGTTTTATGTGCCCTAACTTTTCATCGGGATTTTTCTGCCGGTGCCAGTTATTATGGTATAGCCGAACTGGAAAGCCTGGCAAGTGATACACATAAATTTGAATCGCGTTACCTGGATAGCCTGATCGGCCCTTATCCAGACAAAAAACAGGTTTATCAGCAACGCTCGCCGCTTTATCACAGTGAAAAGCTAAATTGCCCTGTTATCTTTTTTCAGGGCATGGAAGATAGTATTGTACCCAAGGAGCAGGCCAAAAAGATGATTGATGCTCTGGATAAAAAAGGGATTGCTGTGGCCAGCCATTTTTTCGCAGGGGAACAACATGGGTTTAGAAAAGCGGAAACTATCATTACCACACTGGATAACGAATTATATTTTTATGCGCAGATATTTGGCTTTGAAACTAAAGACGGCATACCCATTAAGATAAAGCATCATAAATAAACTACCCCGTAGCAAACTGTTGGGCTGTATATTAATCAGACGGGTTAGATCTTACACACTCATTTCACAGCAAGCAGGGAATCAACCCCATGGCGATTAGTTTAAGAAAATTAACAGGGGTGCCCTAACGACCAGGACGAAGCCTGCTTAAAAATAGTTAACCTCGAAACGCTCATTATCCAGCTTCAGAAGTTCACCATAATGTGTAGTAAATGTGCCCGTGGCTTTATCCTGATAATAAAGTTTCAGATTCTCCTCAATAACCTTAAATGCAATCTCCTCCCAGGGAATTTCTTTTTCCTCCACCAGCGCAACCTCCAGACTTTCTATCCCTGCACTGGCCTTACCACCAACCAGCTCACCCCGATACATGGTATATATCTGGTTAATATGCGCAATACTAAAAACACTGAATAGTGTCATATTAGTTAATTTTGCATTGGCTTCTTCAACCGTTTCACGGACAGCACCTTCGCGGTTACTTTCACCATTTTCCATAAACCCGGCCGGCAACGTCCAGAGCCCATACCGAGGTTCAATTGCCCGTTTACACAAAAGAATTTTATTTTCCCATTCAGGAATGCAGCCGGTGACAACTTTGGGATTTTCGTAATGGATGAGATGACAGTTATTACACACATCACGTAAACGATTATCCCCCTGAGGAATTTCCCGGTTTACTTTTTCACCACATTCTGAACAAAAATTCATACTTTTCTCATTAAAAGTTTTATCGCCGACTCAGGCTTCAATATCCGGAATAAGCCGGTCAGCAATTTTGGCAATATTTTCCTTGAGACGTAACTTGCGTTTTTTAAATCGTTTAAGTTGTAACTCCTCTACATCTGACGCATTAGTCAGACGGGTAATAACATCATCAAGGTCGCGATGTTCGAGTTTCAGCTCATAAAGTTGCTGCTCCAGCATCTCTCGCTCTTCGTCTGTTAACGGTTCTCTCATACCTGTCTCAAATCACTCTAAAATACTGTTCTCTAACGTTAATAGCTGATAAAACTAGCAGTTACTAAGGAGAACGGTAATTAGACGACATTCAGTCGCAGTATCAATCAATTCAAAAGATTGGGGTTTTCAAAAATAGCCCAGCTCAGCGTTGCAGCTCTCACCAATGGAATAACCATTGCTTTCAAACTGCGCCTTGATCTGAACTATTTTTGAACCACTAAATGTCGCCTAATTACCGTTCTCCTTAGTATATAATCATACAGCAATATCTCCATTATCGCGGCTATTCATAATAAATAAATCATCACCCTATTCTCATCACTGAACTATGCCTGATATAATATGACTAATTACATTTACCCGAGAAAACAATGGATCAGAAACAGGCCGATGATATTCGCCAGCAGGTACGAAACAGTTATACGCAGGTTGCTGAGGCCAGTGATAACGAAAGCTGTTGTGGAACCGAGACAAGCTGCTGTGGCGTATCGAATGATGACGCCATTAACACCCTGGTTTCCACTCGCCTTGGCTATAGTCAGGATGATCTGGACACAGTACCTGATGGTGCTGACATGGGACTCGGCTGCGGTAATCCACGTGCCATCGCCGGTATCCAGCGGGGCGAAACCGTACTCGATCTGGGTAGTGGCGGTGGCTTTGACTGTTTTCTGGCGGCGGCTGAAACCGGTGAACAGGGTCAGGTTATTGGTGTAGACATGACACCCACCATGATTTCCAAAGCACGTGCTAACGCGGTAAAAGGTCAATACATTCAGGCAGAGTTTCGCCTCGGTGAAATTGAACATCTGCCGGTAGCCAATGACAGCATTGATGTAATTATTTCCAACTGTGTTATTAACCTGTCCCCAGATAAAAAACAGGTTTTCGCTGAAACTTATCGTGTACTCAAACCCGGTGGCCGCCTGGCTATTTCTGATGTAGTGGCCAGCATGGAGTTACCAGATGAAATAAGAAATGACCTGGCGCTTTATTCCGGTTGTATGGCCGGTGCCTCGCAGAGCAGTGAGTTACAGTCGATTCTCGAAACACTGGGGTTTGAGCAAATTAATATTGCACCAAAAGATGAATCAAAAGATTTTATTAAAGACTGGGCTCCGGGACGTGGAGTAGAAGATTATGTTTTATCGGCAACCATTGAAGCGGTAAAACCTCAACACTGCTCCCACGGCAGACCATGATAACGCCAGCCCCCTTTGGTACTACGGTGATGATTATCATCCAGCTCACCTTCAAACCCTTCATTTACATGCACCACATTCGTCAACCCGGCTTCCATTAGTACTTTGCCGGCTTCTTCCGAACGATTTCCACTCCGGCAGATTAAGATAATGGGGATATCACCACTACTTTCATGTAAGCCACCCAGTGCCAGTTTACGAATTTCAGTAGCAAAAAGAGGGTTTATTTCCCAGTCTGGTTCATCAATCCAGGGGACATGGATAGCCCCAACCGGGTGGCCAACAAAAAGATATTCCATGCTGGAACGTACATCAATCAGCAATGCTCGTGAATTTTCCTGACACAGCGCCCAGGCATCTTTTGCGGTAATTTGTTTTACGTTAACAGACATCATACACAGCGCCCCAAATTATTTCTTTATCTGATCAGAATCGCCTTGATCCACATACTGGATAAATGCCGTAAATTTCTCTACCAGAACAGACAGGGCGGCTTCAGGAACACTGGCAAATTCGCCCGCCATAATATCCCTGCAACATTGCGTTAACGCATTCGCCGACAACACCGTTACCGAGCCAGAACATTTATCCTTCTCAGCGCTGACCTGTTTCTGCCTTCCCTTCTCGTGATAATACGCCTGTTGGGTACCATCTGTACACTGCAAACTAGCCAGTACGTCTATTGCCTGCTGTAATAACTGCTGAAATGAAACATTGCCGGCCATACTCAATGCACTACAGCCAACATGTAAAACCAGATGAATTTTTTCACTACCCAGATCAAACACCAGTTTACTGATGGCCTGTTCAATGCGTGCCACCATCATACGAGTTTGCTGTTCATCAGTATGAGGAAGAATCAGCGCAAAACGTGACAGACCCAGTCTTGCTGCAACATCTTCCTGCCGCATAATAGCCTGCAACCGTTTGACTACGGTTAGCAAAATCGTCTGTGCCACTTTTTTGCCAAAACGCAGAAAATACTGCTGCACACCCGTTATTTCGACCACACAGACGCTGACCGGCAAATGATGGCGTTGCGCATAAGAGACCGCTTTTATTCCCTGCTCAGCCAGCGCATTAGCGGTATATAATCCTGTCAGCTGATCATAGGCACTTCTTTCTTCCAGCTCAACGACTTTGCGTGATAACTGTGCGTAAGACTTTGCTCGACTGAGCAAATCAATGGAGCTAAAAGGCTTCAGGATAAAATCTGTTGCGCCGGCATCCATTGCCCGCTGTTTTACACCCTCATCATCCTCTACCCCGGTAAGAATAACCACAGGAAGCTCACTGAGCGATCTTTTTTCTGACTCACGTATCTTTTTCAGTAAAGCCATACCATCCATATAAGGCATATTTAAATCACTAAAGACCACCGATATACTTGTATGTTGTTGCAAATAATCCCAGCCCTGCTGTCCATCTTCAGCTAATTGAACAATATAATCCCTACTCAACATCTTTTTTGCCGCCAGACGAATCACTCGGGAATCATCGACAATGAGTATCTGTGTTTTTTCCGGGCCAGAACTATTCATAATAAAATCTCGATTAGTGAACGATTAAATAGAGGCTTCAGATTAAGGGCGCCTCTATTACTATCATAGAAATGCTGGTGCATTTTTCCTGTAGCGGTAAAAATCGAGATTGCACCCTCAACATCACCCTGCTGATTATATTCATTAGAGCTATAATTTCAAAGCATAGCTGGATATCTCTAACATACTAACAGGATGGATGAAAAGGATACTTATTGTTTAAAGACCGTCAGCCGCAGGGATGCGGGTGTCGAGCTTACATGGAAGTATTTACAGCGTGTCTTAAACAATAAGTATCCTTTTCATCCGTTTCAGTAATATTTATCTATTTTGCCCATAAAGCACTATAATCAGAGGAGGATTAAATTGTTTTTATAGCTGAAATGAAACCATTAATGGCACGGATTATCTAAATGCGAAAACGAAAACAGAAAAAAAAATTTAAAGCAAGTCGTTATGACAAACTGGTGGTTGATATTAAAAATAACCTGACCACTCGTATTAGTGATTTAATTTCCAGATTGCTGAATTCCGCTCAGGATAACCTGTTCGATATGGCCGAGGCGGCGGCAAACAATGAAGACCATAACCGTTATTTCGAGCTAATGAACCAGATCAGGTCACTGAAATCGGGTCTAGCAGAAACTTACCTGAAAGAAATTAAAAAATCGCTGGTGCCTGCCAGCAAATACTTATCAAAACATAAGTCAGAAACTAATGAAACGGGTGAACTTAGCCTGATTGATCAGGATGAAATGGAGGGCATGGTACTGGTCAAAAGTATTGGTGGTCGTGCAACCGCACAATACAGCGAACAGCTATCGCACCTTGAAGCCCGGCTGAAACAGCTTGCATTAAAAACAGAAACCGTGTTTGACAGCGAAGCAATTACACCTACCAGTTTTTGTCAGGTATTTGATAACAGCCTTGGTGACCATTTTGATAATATTAATAAAAAGATTCTGTTTCATATGTTCCAGACGGAAGTCGCCAATAAACTGGAATCTCTGTACGACTCACTCAATAACCGTCTGATTGATGCTGACATCCTACCCCAGATTAAACTGAATATTCACGAAAAACAGCACATACACAATCAGAGTAGCAGTCAATTAGCCGAGCAGAAGCCGGAGGAATCCCCTGCAACAGGTGAACAGCCTGAAGCGTCCACTGCAGAAGGCAACCATAGTGGAATCACCCCTGGTGCTTCGTACGCAGGGTCATCCCCGGCAGGAGCCACTATGGGATCGATCCCTGCTAATATGGGTGCGGGTGCGGGTTTTGCTGAAAACACCATGAGTAATATGGTACCCGGTGGCTTTGCCATGACAG
>CAYXNL010000060.1:8820-12829 GCA_964466455.1 uncultured Thiotrichaceae bacterium | reverse complement strand
GATTGATTCACGGTTGTCAAATGATGGCAATCAGGTACGTCGTCGGCGTGAATGTATGGCCTGTAATGAACGTTTTACCACTTATGAAATTGCCGAGCTGAATATGCCGCGTATCGTCAAGCAGGATGGCAGTCGGGTTGCGTTTGATGAAGCCAAACTGTGTGCCGGTGTAATGCGCGCATTGGAAAAGCGTCCGGTCAGCATTGAGCAGGTCGATGAAGCCATTAATTGCATTAAGCATAATTTACGTGCTGCTGGTGAACGTGAAGTGAATTCATCACAGATTGGTGACTGGGTGATGGCAGAGCTGCTGTCACTGGATCACGTTGCCTATATTCGTTTTGCCTCGGTATACCTGGATTTTAGTGATGTAAATGCCTTTCGTGTGGCAATTGAGCGCATTGAACAGAACAAGGCCAGCAGGAAAAAACCGGCGGGAAAAAGCCAGTAGAAAAGGCATCAACTTTTCCCCACCGATGAAAACCGACGCACAGTACATGCAACAGGCCATCCGACTGGCACAACGCGGTCGTTATACCACCTCGCCGAATCCGAATGTCGGCTGTGTGCTGGTCAGACGCGGCAAGGTTGTCGGGCAGGGCTGGCATCGACGCGCCGGGGAAGCACATGCGGAAGTCCATGCGCTGCAACACGCCGGAGATAAAGCCAGCGGAGCGTGTGCATACGTAACACTGGAGCCATGTAGTCATACCGGTAAAACACCGCCGTGTGCCGATGCCTTAATAAAAGCCGGGGTGCAGCGTGTGGTGGTCGCGATGCAGGACCCGAATCCGCTAGTAGCTGGTAGGGGTTTGAAAAAACTGGCACAGGCAGGTATAGACGTTAGCTGTGGTTTGCTGGAAACGCAGGCGCGGGCATTAAACCCCGGGTTTATCAAACGGATGGAAACCGGTCGCCCGTTTGTACGCATTAAGCTGGGTATGAGTCTGGATGGCCGTACTGCCATGGCTTCCGGTGAAAGCCAGTGGATTACCGGATCGCAGGCGCGTCGGGATGTACAGTTTTTACGCGCACAAAGCAGTGCTGTTTTAACCGGTAGCGGTACGGTTATTATGGACAATCCGGGTTTGAATGTGCGCCTGAGTAAGGCCGAGCTTGGTATTGACGAACCGGTGCGTCAGCCGCTACGGGTGATTCTCGATACCCACCTGCAAACTCCGGAAACAGCAAAGATACACCTGCTGGAAGGTGAGACCTGGTTACTGGCTAGTGCTGATGCTATTAAATTGTCGGCGGAGAAATGGCGGCATACGCATAGCGTGTTAACGCCTGTCGCGGAAGACAACGGCCATCTGGATCTGTCTGCTGTGATGCAGTATCTGGCCGGACAGCAGATTAACCTGCTGCATGTAGAGGCGGGTAGCCGCTTATGTGGTGCTTTATTACAGGCGCAACTGGTGGATGAAATTATTGTGTATA
The DNA here is from genome assembly GCA_964466455.1 of uncultured Thiotrichaceae bacterium. Taxonomy (GTDB): domain Bacteria; phylum Pseudomonadota; class Gammaproteobacteria; order SZUA-229; family SZUA-229; genus S010-25. Next base: position 11,389 of record CAYXNL010000060.1, on the reverse strand, counting down.
TGGCCCCGGTAATAATGGGTGACGCGGCGCGTGGTTTGTTCAGTCTACCGGGACTGACACAAATGCAGGATAAAATAACCCTGCATATTTCTGAACTCAGAAAAGTGGGTGATGATATACGCATAACCGCACAGCCCGTGTATAAAACAGATAGCAGCATGCTGTAGAGGAATAAGAATGTCAACGATTGTGGTAGTAAAAAAAGCCGGTAAAGTCTGTATTGCAGCAGACAGTCTCACCAGCTTTGGTGATTTGCGTCTGTCATCAGAATATGATGCGGCGCATGATAAAATACTGAAGTACGGACGCAACCATCTGGGTATTGTTGGTAGTGCGGCCCATCAGCTGGTGATGGAAAGCATATTGAGTGACAAAAAAAATAAAATTAATTTCGCTTCGCGTCTGGCTATTTTTGAAACCTTCCGGGCTTTGCATCCTCTGCTAAAAGAGAAGTATTTTCTCAATCCGAAGGATGAAGAAGATGATCCGTATGAATCCACCCAGATTGATGCCCTGATTGCCAATGCCTCAGGTATTTTCGGTATTCATAGTTTACGCGAAGTGACAGAATATAAAAAATTCTGGGCTATCGGTTCAGGTTCGGAATATGCGCTGGGAGCTATGTTTACGGTGTACGAGCAGAGTGAACATGCCGCTGACATTGCCGCAATGGGGGTGGCTGCTGGAGCGGAATTTAATAATGCCTCATCGATGCCAATGTCCAGTTATGAAGTTAAACTGAGGAAGGGGTAACAAAGGTTTATGTTTACAGGAATTATTGAAACGGTTGGCCATGTTGCCCGGCGTGAAGAAATTGGCGGCGATGTACGCCTTACGCTGAAAGCTGGCGAGCTGGATATGTCAGAAGTCGCGCTGGGAGACAGTATTGCGGTAAACGGTGTCTGTCTGACGGTGATTAAATTTGATAGCGACAGTTTTAGCGCCGATGTGTCGAGTGAAACTGTATCCCTGACGACGTTAAAAGATCTGGCTGTGGGTTCCCTGACCAATCTGGAAAGAGCGCTGTTGCCAACGACCCGGCTTGGTGGACATCTGGTTAGTGGTCATGTTGACGGCCTGGGAACGGTGCTTGATATTAAATCCGCTGCGCGTTCGATAGTGTTGAGTATTCAGGCACCGCAGAATCTGAAACGTTATATTGCGGTGAAAGGGTCGGTATGTATAGATGGTATCAGCCTGACGCTAAACACTGTGGAAGATGATATATTCAGCCTTAACATTGTCCCGCATACACAACAGCAGACTATTATTAAGCATTATTCACCCGGTTGTCGGGTAAACCTTGAAGTCGATTTAATCGCACGTTATCTGGAACGGTTATTACTAGCACAAAACCCAAATACCCCATCAGATATTTCACTGGAAAAACTCGCTGAGGCGGGATTTATACGATAGAGTTAAAACAAAGAAACATGAAATTAAATTCAACTGAAGAAATTATTGAAGATATCCGTGAGGGTAAAATGGTTGTCATTATGGACGATGAAAACCGCGAGAATGAAGGCGACCTGCTAATGGCAGCATCGGCAGTTAACGCCGATGATGTTAACTTTATGGCGCGTTATGGCCGCGGCCTGATCTGCCTGACATTAACCCAGAAACGTTGCAAACAGCTTAACCTGCCGTTAATGGTATCGGGGACGGATTTAATCGAAAGTACCAATTTTACTGTTTCCATTGAAGCAGCATCCGGTGTTACTACCGGCATTTCTGCAGCAGATCGGGCGGTGACTATTGCAGCAGCCGTTAAACCGGATGCAAGTGCTGCGGATATCGTGCACCCTGGGCATGTGTTTCCATTAATGGCGCAGCCGGGCGGGGTGTTAAACAGAGCCGGTCACACCGAAGCCGGTTGTGATCTTGCCCGCCTTGCGGGGCTGGAACCAGGGGCGATGATTGTCGAGATCCTTAATGAAGATGGCACCATGGCGAGGCGACCGGATCTGGAATTGTTCGCTCAGGAACATGGGCTGAAGATCGGTACGATTGAAGATTTAATCGGCTACCGGATTAAAAATGAAAAAACCGTCGAACGGGTTTCTGCCTGTGATTTTTCCTCAGCTTATGGTGAGTTTAAATTAATTGCCTATAAAAATACGCTGGATAGTCTTGTACATTATGCATTAACCCATACAGAAAATGAAACGGGTGAGATAAACCCGGATGAACCGGTGCTGGTTCGGGTTCATATGAAAAATGCACTGGCTGATTCCATGGGTTCTCTGGATACAAAATCCTGGCCATTGGAAGATGCAATGAAACAGGTAGCGGCCGCAGAACAGGGGGTGGTTGTATTATTAAGTTCCCCCGATGAGAATGCTATTATTCTGCAATGGATGGCAAAACAGACAAACAGTAATATGCCCCAGTATAAAGCACCGAAAAATCTGAGAACAGACGGCGTTGGCGCGCAGATATTGCTCGATGTCGGGGTAAGAAAAATGCAACTGATGACGGCGCCGAAAGTGATTCATGGGCTTGCTGGTTTTGGCCTTGAAGTCGTTGACTATATAACCAGTGACAATATAAATAACTAAATAACTAAATA
>CAYXNL010000060.1:0-8720 GCA_964466455.1 uncultured Thiotrichaceae bacterium | reverse complement strand
TTGAAGTCGTTGACTATATAACCAGTGACAATATAAATAACTAAATAACTAAATAACTAAATAACTAAATAGCTAATTAACCAACGAGCTGCGCTTGATCGGTTTGGCAACAGGCATTAACCTGCATAAATTAAAGAGATAAATAGAATGAGTGAATATAAAGTAATCGAAGGCAGTCTGCAATATTCATCCGGCCGGTTTGCTGTTGTGGTGGCACGGTTTAACGGTTTTATTGTAGAAAGTCTGCTTGCTGGCGCGATGGATACTCTGACCCGTAATGGTGTGGCCGAGACAGATATTACCGTCGTAAAAGTACCCGGTGCATTTGAACTGCCGGTAGTGGTACAGCATCTAGCGCAATCAGGACAGTACAGTGCCATTATTGCACTGGGTGCAGTGATTCGAGGGTCCACGCCACATTTTGATATTGTTGCCAATGAGTCAGCCAAGGGTCTGTCTGTCGTCGCACTGGATCATGGGTTGCCGGTAATCAATGGCATATTAACCACTGATTCTATCGAACAGAGCATTGAACGGGCAGGGACAAAAGCTGGTAATAAAGGTGCCGAGGCTGCTGCTGCTGCAATAGAAATGAGTAATATACTGACCCTGCTTGATTAACCACTAAGCTGGATTAACGGCCTGATCGGAGTAAGCACTACGATCAGCAGCTACCCTGTTTTATTTTTTTACCTGAAGTTAGTCATATTATGTCGGATTCAATCCCTGCCGTTTCAAAGAAACAATCCGCCAGTCTGGCGCGAGCGCGTGGCAAAGCCCGCCGTTTTGCCATGCAGGCTATTTATCAGTGGCAAATGACGGGCGATGATATTTCCGGGATCAGGCAGCAGTTTGTTGAAACTCATGCACTTAACAGTGAAGACAGTCCAGCGGACACTGAGTATTTTCTGCAACTACTTAGCGGGGTGTGTGCCTCGGTAAGTAACCTGGATACATCATTGGAAAAACACATGAACCGTTTGATGGAATCGGTGGATCCGGTGGAACGAGCCATTTTACGCATTGCTACTTATGAACTGGCTAACCGCCGTGATGTTCCTTATCGTGTTGTCCTGAACGAAGCGGTTAATCTGAGTAAAAAATTCTGTGCGCAGAACAGTCATACCTTTGTCAACGGGGTACTTGATAAAGTGGCAAAAGATATTCGGCCGCTTGAAAAATAATCAGGCAAGGGCGGGTTTATTCGCATGATGCACGTAAACATTGGTGTCGTTACGTGAATAAATTCGCATCTCCAGATTACACAGCAAGCTGTGGGGGTATAGAGTAGCGAGAATGAGTGCAGCAGAATTTGATCTTATCAAACAGTATTTTAATCTGCCCGATCATCGTAGTGATGTAGTGCTTGGTGGGGGCGATGACTGCGCTATTGTATGTGCCGGTCTGGACACAACGCTGAACACAGACTCAAATACAGATCCGGGCACAGGGCAGGCAGGTGCTTCCGTCTGCGCCCGTATTGCTGTTACTACGGATACCTTAATTGCCGGTACGCACTTTCCAGTGACCACTTCTGCTGCTGATATTGCCAGTAAGGCGATTGCCGTTAATCTTAGTGATCTGGCCGCAATGGGCGCGCAGCCAGCCTGGATAACTCTGGCGCTGACTCTGCCGGAGATCGATCATGCATGGCTAACGGCGTTCTCTACCCAGTTTCAGCAGACGCTGGAAGAATATAATGTTGCTCTGATTGGTGGCGATACCACCCGTGGATCATTGAGTATTACCTTGCAGGCAATGGGGCTGTTAACCACCGGTCGAGCCATGCGGCGCAGTCAGGCGAAACCCGGTGACAGGATTTTTGTTACTGGCACATTAGGCGATGCTGCCGTGGGGTTGCGTTGCCTACAGGAGAAAAGGACTGATCCACAACTGAATTACTGTATTGACAGATTGAACCGGCCACAACCGAGAACCCGTTTTGCGATGGCACTGCTGGCGTACTGTGACTGTGCCATTGATATTTCTGATGGCCTGCTGGCCGATCTCGGCCATATTCTTAGTGCCAGTGACTGTGGTGCCCGTATTCGAACAAAATCCATCCCCCTGTCTGAATCACTGCATTATTATTTTGACAATTATAACCACCAGCAGGTGGACTGGAACCTTGTGCTGACACAGGGTGATGATTATGAATTATGTTTTACCCTGGCTGAGGGTAAGGTGGATGCGGTGATGGCTCTGGCAATGTCACACCAGCTTGCCATTCACTGTATTGGTGAAATTAGCGCCGATAAATCCTTCCTTTGTCACGATGAACAGGGTAATGTTATGTCGTTATCAACGACCGGTTATTCACATTTTTAGGGCACCTTTGAACAAATCTGGTATGACAACGTTGGTATGATAAAAAAGGCGACCACAAAAATTCATCCTGCAGCATTAAAAGATCCGCTGATTTTTCTGGCATTGGGTGGTGGCTCGGGTCTGTCACCGGTTGCTCCGGGAACAATGGGTACTTTATTGACGCTGCCGCTGGTTTATATTCTACAGCAGGCCGGGTTTGCCGCTTATCTTGGCGTTACCCTGCTGGTATTACTCACTGGCTCATGGCTGTGCGGCTATGCAGCAAAGAAGCTTGGCGTTCACGATCATCCTGCCATCGTTTATGATGAAGTTGCCGGTTTTCTGATTACCATGTTTATGGTGCCAACTGGCTGGCAGTGGCTGCTGGCCGGGTTTATTCTTTTCCGTTTTTTTGACGCGCTTAAACCCTGGCCGATTTCATGGCTGGATAAAAATATTCATGGTGGTATCGGTATTTTGCTGGATGATGTAGCGGCCGGTGCGGTTAGTCTGCTCTGCTTACACGGTTACCTTTTTTATATCCATAGCTAATGTGACTGTTAGTAGCGAGATATCCGGTTGCCTCAGGCCTGCGGATTATGGCTTACAATACGTCTATCAGGTCGTCGTATATCAGGCACCTTCATCCGTGCTGGCCAGTAATACAAGCAGGGTCTGGGCATGTTCCGCTGCCCGGTAGCCCAGACTGGTTAAATAACCACCGTCAAGAGATGAAACCATACCCTTGTGGAAGAGACGTTTCACCGCATTAACCATTGCCGGAGCAGCTGTCGAGTGTACTTTGATTCCGTTCAGGGTGGAATCAAGATTAAACTGAATTAAAACGTTAATTTCGGCTGTCTGTTCCCGCGTAAAATGCATAATTTCTCCGCCTGAATAGTAAGGCTGTTGCGATTAAAATGGATTGTGCGTGTATTTTGTGCTATCTGTTATAAAAGGGAAAGGTATACGAGAAAATTAGGCTGCAAAAGACGCGAATGATAAAAATGAAAATGAACAGGTTAATTTATTTTTTCTGGATTCATTTTTTTTGCGTTTTTAGCGAGCCCGGTTTCTGCTTTAATACCCCGTCCACTTGCGGCGAGGTAGTTTATAAAATGAGGTAATAATGCATTCGGACGAACTCAATATTCACCATGGTATCGATCAGCAGCTTATGTTTATCCGTGGTGAGCACGGTATTCCCTTAATCAATATCAGCAATGTTCATGCAACAGCCATCATCAGTATGCAGGGGGCGCAGGTCGTAAGCTGGAAACCAATAAGCGCTAATGCCGGTTGTGCGGAGGACGTTATCTGGGTATCGGAGGCGGCGAATTTCACCCCGGGGAAATCTATCCGCGGTGGTATCCCCATTTGCTGGCCCTGGTTCGGGGCGCACAAAACACAGTCGATTTATCCTGCGCATGGCTTTGCACGTACCACAATATGGCATATTCAGAGCACCTTAACGCTGGATGATGGCAGTACCCGCGTGTGTTTTACCATGGAGGCGGATGAAGATAACCGTGCTATGTGGCCACCACAGACCAGTGTGTTATTGCAGATTACAGTAGGCGAAAAGCTGGAACTGGAACTGGTCACACATAATCATGGTAGTGAGGCAGTAACGATCAGCCAGGCGTTCCACACTTATTTCAGGGTGGGGGAGGTTTCCCGGGTTTATCTGCATGGCCTGGATGATACCGAGTACCTGGATAAGCGGGAGGCTTTTACACGTAAACACCAACGTGGTCCGGTAACCATTGAAGAGGAAGTGGACAGGGTTTATCTGGACACTACCACAGATTGTGTGATCGAAGATCGTTCACTAAAGCGTAATATTGTTATCGTGAAATGTGGCAGTCATTCTACGGTTGTCTGGAATCCATGGCAGCAGACAGCAGAGAAAATGGGAGATCTGGGCGAAAATGGCTATCGCAAAATGTTATGTGTTGAAACGGCAAATGCGGCAGAGGATGAAGTGGTCATCGAACCCGGGAAGGACCATCATCTATGGGTACAATACGAAGTGAAATACTGATAACCGGAAAGATTTTCTGGAATTTTTTATAAAAATAGTGGTATCGTTTCATTTTTCTTATCGTATAAATTAAATAATGAGGCTATGAATTGAAAATTACTACAGATCAGATTGATCTCAGTTGTCCTGAGTCAGAAATATACAATCGTATGTTAACGCTTGATGGCGGGCATATTCTGGAACTAGGTTGTGGTAGTGCTGAAATTACCCGTAATATTGCTACCTCCGGTGTGAATCGAAAGATGACAGCGCTGGAGGTTGATGAAATTGCCTATGAAAAAAACCAGCAGATAACCGATTTGCCCAATGTAATGTTTGCCCTTGCCGGGGCGCAGGCTATCCCGCTGGAAGATAAATCGGTTGATGTGGTGCTTATGTTTAAATCTTTGCACCATGTGCCGCTTGATCAAATGGATGTCGCTATGGCTGAAATCAAACGGGTACTTAAACCGGGCGGGCTGGCGTATATTTCCGAGCCAGTTTTTGCCGGCGATTTCAATGAGATCCTGCGTCTGTTTCATGATGAACAGAAAGTTCGTGAGGCGGCATTTAATGCAGTGAAAAAGGCGGTGGATAACACTTTGTTTGAACTGGTTGAAGAAGCCTTTTTTTATTCCCCTATGTCATTTAATAATTTTGCCGAGTTTGAGGATAAAACCATCAATGCTACCCACAGCCCGCATACCCTGGATGAAAAATTATACCAACAGGTAAAGCAGATGTTCGAACAGCATCTGGGTGAAGACGGTGCGCATTTTTTAATGCCGATACGGGTGGATTTGTTACGCTCCTGAACAATAAGTGTCCTTTTCATCCATCCTGTTAGTATGTGTCGTAACCGTATTATTGTATTACAGGGAATCGGTTACTACCTTACGCAATATTTCCGGGGTGAAAGGTTTTTGTAAAAAGCCACACAGTCCCTTACCGGCAAAACGATCCTGCACACTTTGCTGGCTGTAACCGGAAGCGAGGATCACTTTTATATCCGGGTTTATTAAGCGTAGTTGACGAAAGGTTTCTTCACCATCCATATGTGGCATGGTCAGGTCGAGAATAATCAGGTCGATGGTTTCCCCTTCACGTTGGTAAATTTGTATGGCATCGCGGCCATCCTCTGCGGTGAGTACCTCGTCTACACCAGCGTCGATTAGCATCAACTGGGTTATTTCTCGCATACTTTCTTCATCGTCCACCACCAGTATTTTGTGGATACCGGTATTATGTAAGGGATTTTCTTCTGCGACCTTTTCATCCGGCCGGGGAATATCCAGCGCCGGTAATAGAACCCGGAAGGTAGTGCCCTGACCCAGTTCGCTATATAACTTCAGTGCCCCCTGATGACCACGGATAATACCCAGCACGGCGCTCATGCCGAGGCCACGGCCGGTAAATTTAGTGGTAAAAAACGGATCAAAAATCTTTTCTATGGTTTCCCCGTTCATACCCGAACCGGTATCGGAAACCTCCATAAAAACAAAACGACCGGGGTAGATATCTTCCGCACATAAACAATGTGCCAGATAGTTTTCCCCCGCATCCATAATACCGGTACGTATGGCAATCACCCCGCTACAACTGGCAATGGCTTCATTGGCATTGGTAACAAGATTCATCAGGATCTGTTGCATCTGTGAGACATCGGCCTCCACCATGGGCAGATTTTCCATCAGTGACAGTTTTAGTATTATCCCCTTGTTCAGGCTTACTTCGAGTATATTGATGATGCTTTCAACAAATGCTGAAATATCCAGTGGTTTGATAATAAATTTACCCTGCCCGGAGTAGGCGAGCATCTGTTTACAGAGGTCGGCGGCTTTTTCTGAGGCGGTAACAATTCTGCCCAGGTGCTGTTCTACCGCCAGTGGATCAGCCTGTTTACATTTGGACTCGGCGAGGGAGGCATGCCCCATAATCGCCGCCAGGATATTATTAAAATCATGGGCAATACCTCCTGCCAGTACGCCCAGGCTTTCCAGTTTCTGTGTATGTTGCAGTTGCTGCTGAATCTGTTCTTTTTCCTGATCGTGTTCAAATTGTTCGGTCACATTTACTGAAATACCGACCAGTGCGGTAATGTCACCTGCCGAATTATAGACGGGTGTTTTGGTCGTATTGATAATATATTCTTTTCCATCCGGATTGCTAATGGTTTCCTGTACGGTGATGGTTTTTCCCTGTGTGAGACAGGCATTATTGGAGGTTACACACTGTTCTGCCAGAGCTGTTGGCATCACTTCGGTATAATTTTCCGCTTCGATAAATTCAGCTTCGGAAATACCGAACATGTCACACAATGCCCGATTGATAAACATGAACCGACCCTGTTTATTAAGCATAAAAATACCAATAGGGGCATGGTCCATAATCAGTTGCATCAACTGCCATTGTTCTACCATTTGTGCCGCATGGGTTTTTTCAATTTGCTCAATTTTGGCAATGGCCTGTTCGGTTATGGGGATAACGTGCATCACCAGTTCGATGGATTCCTGTGTGAATGCGGCAGGTGTGGAGGAGGTCAGGATCAATATGCCTCGCTCAGACGACAGCTTCAGTGGAATATGTATGGCGGAACGGATGCCGTCGGTCTGGATGCCGGACCATTCCGGCACCTGTGTGACATCGAAGGCATTCAGCACTCCGCCATTGAGTACCCGTGAAAATCCTTTTCCCACCGGAAAGATAATATTATTTTCTGTAATGAGATGATCGTCGTGAGGTTGTAATATCCAGCAGTCATCACAGTCAATCAGGCTTTGGAATGTCTTGCGCAGGGTGGCCAGTACTTCATCGTGGCTGGTTGCGCTAATCAGTGCAGACAAACTGGAGAGTATGGCATCACTTTCCCGTCGCTGTTTTTTTTCCTGTCGTCGGGCTTCTTCAAGGTGTAACAGGGCTTCCTGCATATATTCGGAGGTTGGCTGATTTTGCATAGGCTAATTTTTTGTAAATATGACCACGGAAATCATCAGGTTTCCATGACAATTCTGACCATTAATAAAACGACCCTGCTCACCGAAGGTAAACCGGCCATGAAAAGGAATCGGTCCCAGTGCTTCGCGCAGACCGGCAGCTACTTCTGGCATACGTGAGTGAATACCCAACATACACCCGGCGCAGTATACGACCATGGCCCCGGCCAGTTGCTGGCTATGCCATCCCTTGCGTTCCAGGATACCGCGGGCAACCGAACTGGCGCGACTGCTCAGGCTGTCGGCTGAGCCGGACATTAATGTTAGCACCTCACCGTTATGTGTACGGGAAAATAAATGCATGGCACCCCCTTCAAGAACCTGTTCCGGGTGCAGCAGGGTGTAGTAGGGAACGTCCTCTATGCGACCGGCTTCACGCCCCAGCGGCTGGAAGGTGGAAAGTTGTAAAATATTGCCGCCGGCTAGCTGGGTCTCGATCAGGCCCTGTGTCCAGTCATTGTATACCTGTGCCGCAGGCTGATGGTTGATCTCATAGATGACACGGTCTTTTGCAGCGGTTACTGTGCCGCAGTAGGTGGTGGGAACATAACCATTATGAAAGGAAAGGGCAAACTGGCACCGTAGATACATGGCAATGAGCAGGATTCCGTCTGTTTCGATCTGTTGTGCTCTAAATTGCCACCACTGGGCATTGATGGTGTTGTCGGCACTGCTACCGCCTATAACAGGGACATGCTGGCCAATAACCGAAGCAATACCGGTCAGTATGGCTTCTTCCTGACCGGGAGCAGCGCTTAACCAGACCAGATCAGGCAGTTCACCGGGACGATTGGCGTCATGGATGGCTGCCTGTATCGCCTGTGCGGCAGCCTTTTCTGCTGAATCGGACTGATCAATCAAACCAATACCAAAGTCACTATTTTTATCTGAAAATGCGGTTATGCTCAGGCCATAGCCATTCTGTGAATGATAACCGGTATTGCTTATGGTACCTAGACAGGAGGAAGCACCAGCAATTTTACAGCCTTCGGGAGCCAGTTCAGTTAGCTGCGTACTCAGGTTTTGTGCCGCATAGTTTGTACTGGCGCTACAGATGAGCAGGGAAGGTTTATGGTTGAGTTTGTCGATAATATGCTTCCATGCGGCATTAACGGCTTTTGCTGGATCCTGACGCGTACTGCTTCCCGTTGCTATTTCCATTATGCTATTTCCACTGTATGGTATCGAGAAGCAGGTCAGCATGGCTGGAGACGGAGAACAGAATACTGTTGTAATACAGTGATGAAACAGCGTTTATCAACAACTTATAAATACTCGTATGATATCAGTGACACAAACCGTGAGAGAACTCCGGTTCACTTGGTCTAAATATACCACCAGAAGCCTGTCCGAGAATAGGGTGCCTACTGCGGAAAAGTGGAATTTGGTCATATTTC
>CAYXNL010000059.1:0-13142 GCA_964466455.1 uncultured Thiotrichaceae bacterium | reverse complement strand
CATCCAACGGACAGTCAAAAGCGTCACGCCTTTTGCAAAAAAACGCAAAAGTCGCACCCCTTCCGCCTGCCGCTGATGAAGGCGTTGATATGATTTCCCCTGTCAACAGACAATAGCCATCTAAACCAAAGATAATTTGATTAACATCTTTTTATATTATTGAATGTGAACACGGAGTCAGTAAAACGACGGTTGATCGTGCTGATATGCGTGGATTGGTTACCTACCTTACTTGTGTACGTCGCGAAGCTGCCTCTATCCAGGTGCGAGGATCCGATTTTTACACCTGTCTCTTAACGCCTTCGAGGGTTCTTCTCACCGTGGCTGCATGTTCATATTCAATGATATAAAAGTTATGTGTTTCTGATAAATCGCTTTGGTATATCCAGAAACAGTATTCAGGGTAATGCCCAGCAGGTCTGCAACTTCGGGTCGGCTATAGCCTTTGGCAATTAATGTCAGGACTTCTTTCTCTCTTTGAGATAACTGCGCCATGTGACTGGAATGTGCCTGTGTTATTTTTCCTTCGGTCGAAAAATAATTTAAGATTCTACGGGCAACGCCGGGAGACAGCGGTGGTTTGCCATAAACAATATCTTTAAGTTGTTCAAGTTGCTGTTCACGTGGCTGGTCTTTGAGCAGGTAACCTTTGGCGCCTGCTTTCAGTGCAGAAAAAATATGTTTGTCATCGTCATAGATGCTACAGATTACAATATACATTTCCGGGAATTTAAAACTGATTTCCTCCAGCAGATCAATGCCTGATCCATCCGGGAGATTTATATCCAGAATGCCGAGTGTGAATTGATTCTGCTTCAATAGCTGTTTTGCATCGGATAATGTTGAGGTGCTGGTTATTTGAATTCCTGTAAATACGTCAGCAAGGTGTTCTTGCCACCATATTCGGCTGTCATCGTGATCCTCTACTATCAAAACGTTATGCATGATCTGCTCCGTTCAGTGCCGGGCATTCAATCAGAATAGTGAAGGTTTCAGCGTGGCATTTATAATTAAATGTGCCGCCCAGTTCTTCTGTTCGAAAACGCGTGTTACTTAATCCTTTTCCGGGTTTTAAACTTTTTGAAGTGCATTCAACGCCATTGTTTTTTACCTGTAGATGCAACATGATGTTATCGATATGCCAGTCAAAGATGACATAGTCTGCCTTTGCATGTTTAAACACATTGCTTAGTTCCTCGCGTAATATCAGCGTTCTAAAGCTTCAATGCGCCACCGCGCAACGGCCGCGTTGAGTGTTACCTGTTGCTCTATATCAAGGCTATAGATAATCTCGCGAAGTCGCTTAAGTGCTTCTGCCGCTATATGGGAATCACTGTGTTCATTGTGCGTCAGTGTTAGTAAGCGACCGCCGATATCATCGTGTAAATCACGCATGATTCGTTTTCTTTCATCGAGCATACCCTGTCTATAGTCTTCATGTTGCTTCATGGTCTTTTCGCTGATACCAAAAAGCGCCTGCGCGAGGCTGATATCATCATTAGAAAATAAGCGATGGCCTTTATCTGCATAGTAAAGCTCCATACCGCAACCGGGCAGGGGGTCGCATACGAGTACCTTTATCGATCACTTTTGATGTTGTGATTGTTTTCTGTTTTACCTTTATAGATAGCGGACGAAATACATCATTTAATACTTTCTCCCATAAATCCTGGTCACTTTTCTGATCGACATTCATAAAATGTCCAAGCAATAATGGCATCCATTCTTCCAGGGCATAACGTTTACGATGAAATAGTTTTGACCATACCCATTGCCTCACCGGAAAATATAACCAGCCAACGACTATCACCGAAGTGACAAGCGAGTATGAAGGTGCCATATTGGTAATGGTAACTAATGCCATATCAAAAATAATGATAACGACACCGGTAAAAAACCAGAACCAGATATTAATCCACCAGCGATCGATATCAATGATGTAGCAGCCTCTTTTTTAAATTTTTAATATTGGTTGCATAAAAATCTGCCCCTCCATTTAAGCCTGTAAACTCACCGCGAAACATTTCAATTTCTGGGCCATACTGTATAACAGCACGATAACCATTAATGTTCATTAAATTCATCATGGTGTTACCTCATTATTTTTTAACCATTCTCTAATTGATGAAACCGCGCCTTTATCTGTATCAGGCTGCGGATGTTCTATTCGCGTAGTATGATACTATGCGGTCACTCTATGCTCGTGCAAGCACCTTTTGAATGTCTCCTTTGTGCTTTACTGATGTGCCGTTGGCCGCCACATCTCCACGCGATTCTGGATCAGGTTGGTGGTATAGACGGTGCCATCGGGAGCCACCGCCACGGCGGTCTCGGTGTAGCCGGGGTCACGGTGCGGGGTGCCGAATGTAGTCAGGAAACGGCCCTGCGAGGTGAACTTCTGGATCCTGTTGTTTTCCTGATCGGCAACAAAGACGTTGCCGTGCGGTCCGATCGCAACCCCGGTCGGGGTTCGAAACCAGCCGTTAAATGTGCCGCGCACGTTTGCTGCGAATGGGCCGCCCCACTTGCGCACAAAATGACCCTCGCGGTCGAATACCTGGATGCGGTCATTGTAGCCACCGGCTACGTAGAGCGTGCCATCCGGCGTTACTGCGACATCGATAGGATAGTTGAACCAGCCAGCCTCGACATAACCCTTTTTGTCCGTATGGCCCCACTGACGGATAAACCGCCCATCGGGATCAAGCTTCTGCACGCGCTGATTGTGAAATCCGGCGACATATACGTCACCCCTGGGGCCTACCGCAACGCCAGCGGGCGAATTAAACTGCCCCGGTGCCGATCCGGCCTTGCCAGGGATACCCAGGGTGCGCGCCAGGGTGCCATCGCGGTTGAAGACAAGGATATCATCGTTCCAGTAATCGGCTGCGTAGACCTGTCCGTCAAGTACTGCGATGTTCATTGGCCGGCCCTTATCTGGAACCTTAATTGCACGTATGAAGTGCCCGTTCGGGTCGAAGACCTGAATCCGATGGTTCAGAGAATCGGCAACGTAGACCAGTCCATTGCCGTAGGCGATACCGATCGGGTTGCGGAACCGTCCGGGTGCCGTGCCTTCACCACCCCAGGTCTTCACCAGCCGGTAAGGGGGTTCAACGAGGGCGGGAAACCATGCCAGCCTGATCGCTACGCCCAAAACGATGAGCAGTACCCCGACGATGACCCAGCTCATCCGTCCGGTACGGCTCACGATTGTCCTCCGCCGGGCCGATGTACAACTCTGCGCAGTGCGAAACCCGCGTTATAGACGAACATCTTGAGCTGCGCATCGGTGAAGTGTATTCCCGGCCGCACATGCACCACTGCGACCCCTTTCACGATATTAATATCGATTGTAGTCACGCCGGGCTGATGGGCGAATTGCTTTTCGAGTCCGTAGGCGCAGTAGGGGCAGGCGAGACCGTTGACTTGCAGGACGTAGGAGTCCTTTGGATAGACATTCGATCCGTCGGCGCGTACTGGCATGGGAAGTGCCAGTACAGCGGCCAGCAGGATCATCGGGAACAACGCCATCCTCGACTTGAAACGAAACATGGGGTTTACCTCCTCTAATTTATAAAATATAGTATTATTCAATAACCTTATCAGCATCAATTCACAGTGCTCCGCATATCCGAACTGGTCAGTAGTGCATTTCCAGTTCAAACCGGAGCCGAAAATCGGTGCCGGGCTGATGTCCGTTCAGGGAATTATAAACAGGAATTTGCACCCCCGGACGAAGATTAACGTGGCCATAGGTCCAGATCATCCCTGGCGAGACGAACAGTTCCGTTCCACCGGTATTTGGAAGATCGACGCCGTTCAGTTGACTACGATCCGTGATCTCCGCATTCAATCCGACAACGAAGACGGTATCGGGCATCGTGTAGACCGGGATACCGGGTCGCCAGCCGCCCACCAGATTCAGGAATAACCGATTGCCCCGGTTCAGCCCTGCATCACCGGTCGTATTGACCCGATAGCCAGCACTCGCCCAGCGGTACCATTTGATGCTTTCATAGCCGTAGGCGAGTGCTGCCAGGTAATCTGTCGAACCGGTACCCACCCCGGTTGCGCCGGTATTGAAGTTCACTGTTCCCAGTACGGTGAGTGAGCTAAGCGCACCGGGGACAGCCTGACGCCAGAACCGGTATTTGGTCTTGAGTCCGAAGTCGCTGATGCCACTGCGCGTACCGTTCTCGTAGGGTAGCCCCATACCAATGGTCCAGTTACTATTTACTCCGTACTTGAACTCACCGGTATACGTATTGTTCGACACGCCATCCACTTCGGTGCGCTGGTAGCCCAGGTGATACTCCAAAGCACCCTTGAATTCTGTGTGTGGAGAGAAGGAAAAAATGGGGCCGTGAGCCAGAACCGACAGTGGGGTAACGGCCAGGCTCGCGGTGAGCGCGCCACGCACGAACGCGGCTCGGTATCCTCGGCGCAGACAGATATCACCAATACGAAATCTCATTATACGTCTCCCGTTATCTTGTGGAACCATCCTGCGAAAATGCGTGGCAGGGCAGTCATCACTGTTATCCTATGCCTGGAGTTAACTCCAGTGTCAAGTCACGGGAGGACGATCATAATTTTCTTACGAACGCCATAAAGGAAAGTGAGACGCGGGTGTTGAGTAACAAGCGTGTCTTGAACAATGGTCTCTTTTTTTATCCATAATCAGTAATAAATTGTATTTTAATTAATACAGAAAAAATCGCAGAAAAAATCGCAGAAAAACGGGTAGATTTTTTAGATTTCTGATCGTTTACTATGGTTCGATGACAGCGTTATGGTAGATATTCTGCACATCGTCACAGTCATTTAACATCGCAATGAACTTTTCGAATAGCTCAATATCATCCCCGCAGATAACAGTATCGTTGTGCGGCAGAAAAGTAATTTCATCCGTTTCAAATGCTATATCGGCAATGGCTTCTGTCAGCGCTGTTTTTGCCTTAAATAATTCTGTGGCAGGGGTGAATACAGTGATCAGATCACCTTCGTGTTCAATATCATTGACGTCAACATCTGCATTCATCAACGCATCAAGTGCCAGTTCCTCCTCACCGTAAAATTCCAGTACGGCACAGTGATCGAACATATGGGCAACGGTACCCTGCGCCCCAATTTTTGCATTGGTTTTGGTAAAACAAAGGCGAACATCGCCGAAGGTCCGGTTATGGTTGTCAGTCAGGCAATCAATAATCACCATACAGTTACCCGGCCCAAAGCCTTCATAGCGGGCGAGAACAAAATCTTCCCCGGCACCGCCGCTGGCTTTATCCAGTGCATTTTTAATGACATGGGCAGGAACCTGATCTTTTTTCGCTTTTTCAATCAGGCGACGCAGTGCCAGATTGGCATCGGGTTCAATACCACCATTTTTGGCACAGACATAAATTTCACGACCATAACGGGAATAAACTTTTGCCTTGGCGTCAGATGTTTTTGCAATGGATTCTTTACGGTTTTGATAGGCTCTGCCCATAGATTGTTTCTCTGGTTGATAAAAAGTTCTTCCATTAGAAAAGAATCTCCACATAACCTGCATGGGGAAGAACAGGGGTATTGTTCATAAAATAAGCAGGATATCGGTTCAGGCTGATTTTTCCATAGATGACAGTTTTATTTTGTGAGTACCTTCTGAGTTGGTGATGAATCTTAGCAGAATCGGGAAATTTTTACCCTGGCTTTTCCTACCCTGCTGGTGCTGTTTGTGGTACCTGTTTTTCTTTCCTGTGTGGAGTAGTTTTCCGGCGCTATTCGGTCGTGGCAGAGATAATTCCCACCGTTTATGGCAAGCCGTGTATTTTTCGTCAACTGTCTGTTTTTCAACATAAACTGTCGTCCATTCGTAATTATTCTGCTACCCGAAAAGGCTTTATTTGAAAATTTATTTCATAATCAATAAGATATTGGTTCTGGCACGATTTCTGCTATGTATGTTAGTAAAGGAAATAAAATGTACCAGTAGCAAAAATAAATCCTGAAAAACTTGAACCATATTCTTACGTTTATTTATGCGTATGCGCAGGAGCGCAAACATGAAAAAAATAATACAAATAAGTAGTGTTATTGGGCTACTGGGGTTTGCCGGCCTGTCGCAGGCAGCATTAATGAATGTTGCCAGTGTACAGTTTTCAGCCTCCTCATTGACAACCGCAACAAAAAGATTATATATCTCTGAAGTAGTGTTAGCACAACAGGGAAATGGTAACGATCTTGCATTACTCTCTGTCGGCGCGAAGGCAGGCGGAACGGCGAAGCAAGGCCGGAAGAAAGCAAATTATGCTATTGACGGTAACATTCCCACAAGCTCTCCGGCGAAGTATGCATACCATTTTAAGGTAAAAAATAATCGTCTGCCAACATTGACTATTACGCTGGCACAAATCTCAAATATTGATACGCTGAATGTATTTGGTCATCTTAAGCGTAACAAAAATTATTTGGGGGTTAAATTTCTGGATATTAAGGGGAATACTATTTATCGGATTAAAAATCTGAAAAAGGTACTGAAAAAGAACCGTCTGCCCCTGCAGTTACCAAACCGGGTTGGTGCAACCATATCATCGGTTCCTGTTCCGGCTTCGGTCTGGTTATTTCTCAGTGGGCTGATAGGTGTTGCCGCCGTGGCTAGAAGAAAAAAGCATAAATCAGCAGGGTAAATACTAAGGAGAACGGTAATTAGCTATCGGTAGTATCAGGTTCCTTAAAATAATTATCAAAGTTTTTTATGTAGTCTTCCATGTTTTCCTGAAACATTTTTCTGAAGATATCAGAAAAATATTTCAGCGCTTCGGTTTTGTCCTGTGCAAGTTTATCGGCCTGTGTATATTTACGTGATGCGTTAAAAGCGCTGAAGCGGGTGGCTGCGTAAAGCAGGCTGGAAGAAACGCTATCTGCCCCCTCCGTTTCGACAAACTGGTTGGCCTGTTTGATAAAGGCATCTACTCTTTCTATATAGCGGTCATTAACAGCCTGCTGATCTTTATTTTCGGTGCTCATAATTTTTATCGGTATAAATATATATTGGTTTTGGCGCACGCGCCTGGAAGCGTATGGCGTTCTATTATACCCATGTTGTTGTGCGCATGTTGCGGTGATTTTATGCATCAGAAATTTCCTGCCAGGCTTTTTTCAGGCGCTTTTCCGAAATCGGACAGGATGTTTTCAGTTCCTGTGCAAACAGGGAAACCCGATATTCTTCCAGCATCCAGCGATAGGTCTGTAGTTGCGGTGATTCAATCTGCTGCGCCCTGTTTACTGCATCACGTTCGCTAAACCGCTTCCATAGTGGTGATAGCAGCAGGCGTAACTGTCTGTCACGGCTAGAATCCACGGTTGCTTTTTCAATGCGTCGGTTAATTGCTTTCAGATAACGCGGGTAGTGTTGTAGTTGCCGAGAGTCGATAGTAGAAATAAAATGGGGAGGAAATAAAAATTCAAGTTGTTTGCTGATATCGCTCATCGTGTCAAGCATTGACAGTACCGGCTGCTTTAATGCGCGGTTAATTTTCCGGTATTCATCAACAATTATATTAATACGTTGACACCATTGCTGGCAGGTTTTATCCAGTTCGTTTTTTCTGCGGTCTATTTGTTGCTGAAAATCCTGCTGGCTGTGTATCGTTGGCGATAATAATATATCGCCGATTACTACATGGATAATATCCTTTTTTAGTTCTTCAGATGAGCCAAATGGCGCGTATTTCATACATAAGGACTGATTTTCATTAATAATTTTTCTGAGTAATTTTATCTGTGCTGGCAGGGCATTAATAAATAGCTGGCGTAGCCCGTTACGGTTTTCTTTTTGTGCTTGCTGTGCGCTGATGCAGCTTACTACAGCAACTGTATTGCCCTGTCTTGTCAGTGCCGGCCAGGTTAGCATTTTGATACCATGAATGGTTTGCTCTATTTTCTCGGGCAGGGTATCGAGGATATCCGGGCCGACATCTTTATGTTCAAAATTTTGGGGCGCTCTGTCTAATGGTTTCTGCTCTGTCCGGCTTTCTCCGTTATCAGCGAGTTGCCGTTTTATCTTGAGTAAATCACGGCCTTCTGCCAGGGTTTTTCCCTCCGTATTTATCACGCAGAAGTTCATTAATAAATGAGCTTCCAGTTGTTCTACTCGCCAGGCATCATAGGCAATAGTTATCCCCGTCATTTTTTTTAGATGGTTTGCCATTGCTACAGACAGTGGTCGGTCATCAGGCGACAATGCCTCAAAACAGGCTCTGGCATAATCCGGGGCTGGTACAAATGAGCGGCGAATGGCTTTTGGCAGAGAGCGTATCAGGGCAATCATTTTTTTGTGTAGCAGACCGGGCACCAGCCATTCACAGCGTTGGGGTGTGATGATGTCAAGACAGGCAAGTGGTATGGTGATGGTAATACCATCGCGTTGGTGATGAGGGTCAAAATGGTAATGCAGGGGAAGCTGGCCCTGATTAATGCTAAGAAAATCGGGGAACTGGTTGTGGTTAATTCCTGAGGCATCATGCTGCATCAGAAAATCTTTGCTTAGAAACAGTTTCTGCTGTGTCTGCCGGTCAGCTTTTTTATGCCAGTGGTTGAACAGGGGAGCATTGCAGACAGTCTGTGGCAGAATACTGTCAAAATAATGATACAGTGACTCTTCATCAATCAGGATATCCGGTTTGCGAGATTTTGCTTCCAGTGAGGCGATGGCTTCAAGCTGTTTCCGGTTGTGCTGGAAAAAATCAAACGGGCAGTTGAAATCCTGCTTAACCAGCGCCTGACGAATAAAAAGCTCTCTGGATTCAGCCGGGTTAATCTGGCTATAATTTACTTTTCTGTCTGAATAAAGAATTAAACCATACAGGCTGGCCTGTTCACTGACACCGACCTGCCCCCGGTCTGGTTGCCAGCAGGCATCGCGATAGCTGCGTTTTAACAGATGCGCGGCCTTTTCTTCAATCCACTGTGGTTCGATATTGGCATTAATACGAGCATAGATGCGTGAGGTTTCAACAACCTCTGCCGACATAATCCAGCGTGAAGATTTTTTAAACAATACGGAAGCGGGGAAAATATAAAATTTTCGATTGCGGGCACCACTGTATTCACGGTTGTCCTCCTTGAGACCGATATTACCGAGCAGGCCAGTTAAAAGGCTGCGGTGGATGGCGGCATAATGGATGTCAATATTGGGAACTGGTGTATTGAAACGAAAGCCCGCTTCTTTTAACCGAGTGGTAATCTGCTGATGGGTATCGCACCATTCACGAAAGCGCATCCAGGAAAGAAAGTGCTGCTTACACCATTTACGTAGTTGATTGCCAGACAGTGTTTTTTTCTGCTGCTGAAACTGTTGCCAGCAGTTAAGATAAAACAGAAAATCGGATTGCTGGTCAATAAATAAGCGATGTTTTTCATCGGCAGCCTGTTGCCTGTCCAGTGGGCGTTCCCTGACATCCTGTGTTGCCAGTGCAGCCACAATAATCAGCACTTCATTTAATACCGCTTCGTGTTCCGCTTCAATCAACATTCTGCCCAGACGCGGGTCAATTGGCAGGTGAGCCAGTTTTTTACCCGTTTTTGTCAGGCGGTTATCGCGGTCAATTGCATCCAGTTCAAACAGTAGATGATAGCCATCATGAATCATTTTCGCATCAGGCGGTTCAACAAAAGGAAAATCATCAATATGACCCAGTCGCAGGTATTCCATTTGCAGGATAACGGCGGCCAGGCTGGTGCGTTTTATTTCCGGCGGGGTGAATTCATCACGGCTGATAAAGTCCTCTTCATCGTATAAGCGTACGCAGATACCTTCGCTTATGCGTCCGCATCGACCTTTACGTTGATTGGCCGAAGCCTGTGAAATCTTCTCAATGGGCAGTCGCTGTATTTTACTGCGCCAGGAATAGCGTGAAATACGTGCCAGTCCACTATCAATGACATATTTAATACCCGGTATGGTCAGTGAGGTTTCAGCTACATTGGTCGCAAGAATAATGCGCTGCTTATCCCCGGTGTTGAAGATACGATTCTGTTCGGTAGCCGACTGACGAGCAAGCAGGGGCAGGATCTCGGTATGCCGGAGGTGGCGGTTTGTCGTGACCTGTTTATGTAAAAAATCGGCGGTTTCACGAATATCTCTTTCGCCGCTAAGGAAAACCAGAATATCACCACGCTGTCGGGCAGAGAGTTCAATAATGGCATCAAAAATACCCTGTGACAGATCTTTCTGTTGGGGAGTGCTATTTTCCAGACCGATAGTTTCAGATGCCATCTGCAACGGGCGGTACAGAACCTCAACCGGATAGGCACGCCCGGAAACATTAATTACCGGGGCATGATCAAAATAACGGGCAAATAGATCCGGGTTGATCGTTGCAGAAGTAATGATAATTTTCAGGTCAGGGCGTTTTGTAAGTAAACGTTTGAGATAGCCGAGCAGAAAGTCGATATTTAAACTACGTTCATGGGCCTCATCAATAATCAGCGTGTCATACTGGTTCAGATACGGGTCGTGATGGCATTCGGCCAGCAGGATGCCATCGGTCATTAATTTGATATAACCGTGTTTGCTGGTATGGTCGCTAAAACGCACGCTAAAGCCAACATCGCGGCCAATATCTGAACCCAGCTCCTCAGCAATACGTGCGGCAACAGCTCTTGCGGCCAGACGCCGGGGCTGAGTATGACCGATAATTCCTTTACAGCCCCGTCCCAGTTCCAGACAGATTTTGGGTAACTGTGTGGTTTTTCCCGAGCCGGTTTCGCCACAGATAATGACCACCTGATTCGCACGAATAGCGTCGGCAATAGTCTGCTTTTTCTGGCACACTGGCAGGGCGGGCGGGTAGGTGATGACAGGGCGTTGCTGTTGGCGTTGGCTAACGGCAGCAATGGATTTATCCATTTTGTGCATCAACTGGTGTATATCACGCAATTGCTGTGCTTTGTTTTTCTGCTGCCTGATTTTTCGCAGATGGCGGATAAATTTCTGTCGGTCGATAATTCTGCACTGGTCGAGGCGCTGGGTGCAGAGGTGTAGAGAATCAGGCATGGTGGTGGCTATGTTATGCAGATATTACTGAAACGGACGAAAAGGATACTTATTGTTTAAGATACGCTGTAAATACCTTCATGTAAGCTCGACACCCGCATTCCTGCGGTTGACGGTCTTTAACAATAAGTATCCTTTTCATCCATCCTGTTAGTAAATGTCTGATCAGACAGAAGGCTTCATTGTATAGTAAGCAGTGCCCTTAGTATAATAAACGAATGGGTATAATAAACGAACGGGTATAATAAACATGAGTCGAACTAGTTAATGTCTTTACCGCAAATTGATGATTTCTCGCAACTATTTCTTAATGATGTTGCCATGCTGGATGTAAGAGCGCAGGTTGAATTTACCCAGGGTGCTTTCCCGCAAGCCTGTAATATTCCCCTGCTGGATGATAATGAACGCCAGCAGGTAGGCTTGTGTTATAAAAACCGGGGGCAGGATAAGGCGATTGAACTGGGCTATTCACTGGTATCGGGTGAAGTGAAAGCGGCAAGGCTGGCGCAGTGGGTCGGTTTTTTTAGCCAGCATCCGCAGGCAGTTTTATACTGTTTTCGTGGTGGGATGCGCTCAAAAATTACCCAGCAGTGGCTCTATGATGAAGCCGGTCTGTCTATTCCACGGGTAACAGGTGGTTATAAGGCATTAAGACAGTTTATGTTGCAGCAAATTGAGCAGGCTGCAACCACCATGCAGTTTATTATTTTAAGCGGACGTACCGGTTGTGGTAAAACGTTGTTGCTGGATCAGCTCAGTAATAAAATTGACCTGGAAAAACTGTACCATCACCGTGGCTCTGCATTCGGTAATCATGTTCAGCCCCAGCCAAGCCAGATTGATATTGAAAATGCACTGGCCATTGTCCTGCTAAAATTTCAGCATAAAAATCAGCCTGCCCTGGTGCTGGAAGATGAGTCTGCCTGCATTGGTGGTCGTCGTATCCCCGACCAGATAGTGACCGCCATGAAACATGCCCCCATTGTATTATTGCAGGTCGAGCAACAGACACGGGTAGATGTTATCTTCGATGAATATATTATCGAGGCATTAAAGGAGTATAGCGATTTCTATGGTGAAGAAACCGGTTTTAAGCGATGGGCCGAGTTTTTATCCACATCAATGGATAAAATCCAGCGGCGTCTGGGGGGCAAAGTACATAAAGAACTAAAAGCTATTTTACAGCAGGCAATCAGTCAGCAATGTAGTCAGAATAATACGCAGAAACACCGGGAATGGATCGCGCGCCTGCTGTTTGATTACTATGACCCAATGTATGATTATCAGTTGAGTAAAAAGCAGCAGCGAATTATTTTCAGTGGTAATCAGCCACAGGTTCTGGATTATCTGTACCGCAAGGTGGATTCGCCATCTGGCTGAACGTGCATTCTATAAACAAATTTCTCTGGACACAGTATATTATCTGTAATCGTATATACTCTGAGTGTGACATGAGTGATATGTAATGATAACCCGCAAGGCTCCTGACAGGATACCAGGTTGATTCAGCCAGTATTATCCTGTAACCGTAAAGACCATGACTGATCGTAATCGTTTTGTAAACCCTGAAGCTGACCGTGAACCTATATCCGATTCACAGTTTGAAGACCTCATTGAACTGCAAAGTGTGCTGCTGAGCGCAATTGTAAGTAATGAAAGTTCTATCGCGTTACTTGAACAGTTGTGCTGGTTTGCAGAAAAACTCACTCCCGCTGCGCTGGCATCCGTCATGTTACTCGACAAAAGCGGGCAGCAGTTGTTTGTTCGTAGTGCGCCCAGTATTCCAGCAGAAGCAATTATCGAGTTAGATGGATTAAAGGTAGGTGAGGGTTCCTGCGGGAATACGATTTTTTATAATGAAGACATGTATGTCTGTGATACCCGCAGCGATGCACGCTGGGAAAATTTACAGGATTTTGCCAGCCGTTATAATGTTAATGCCTGCTGGTCCAGCCCGATTCGTAATACCAATAACCAGCCAGTTGGCAGTTTTGCCCTGTCCAGTTCCACTAGCCGTACCCCGGATAACTTCCAGCGCCGCCTATTAAACAGTTGTGCCTCCATTGTCGGTATTATCCTGCAACGCGAAGAAGCACTG
>CAYXNL010000058.1:9427-13181 GCA_964466455.1 uncultured Thiotrichaceae bacterium | reverse complement strand
TTATTACTGAAACGGATGAAAAGGATACTTATTATTAAGACACGCTGTCAATACATCCATGTACGCTCGACACCCACATCCCTGCGGATGACGGTCTTGAATAATAAGTATCCTTTTCATCCGTCCGGTTAGTATGTGCGATTTTTGCCCTGAATCTGAATATTTTAGATCGCAATCTACTTCGCCCAGAATGAATCAGAGATTCCCTTAATGAAATCATTTCTTTTTTATAGTTTTTATCTTTTTTTTCTATTGGTCCCCCAGGTTTCTGCGGCAGACAGAAAACTTTCAACAGGGGAAAAATACCTGGAAAATTTTCTTGCCCATACGAAGACGATGCAGGCTGATTTTCGCCAGACCCTACGGGCTGAAAATGGTGAGGTTCTGCAACAGAGCGAAGGCAAGTTTTATTTAAGCCGACCGGGTAAATTTCGCTGGAACTATATGGCTCCCTATAAGCAGAAAATTATTTCCGATGGTCACCAGATCTGGATTTATGATATTGATCTCGCGCAGGTGACTGTGCAGAAATCATTACGCAGCCTGAATACAACCCCCATGGCGCTACTTGATAATCGTATGAAATTACATCAGCAATTTAATGTGGTCGCATTAGATCATCGTGATGGTATTTATCGGCTGAAATTATTGAGTAAAAAAACGAATACCGATTTTGGTGAAATTGTTGTTGGGCTGGACAAAAACGGACTGCGGTTTTTGCAGTTACACGATCAGTTTAAACAGGTTACCAATATTGTTTTTAGTCATATAAAAATAAATAAGCACCTTGCCGCCAGCCTGTTTCAGTTTAAACCACCAGCCGGTGTAAACGTGTATCGGGGAGGGTGAGCCGTGCAGAATAATTCTATCAGCACGGAAGATTCACCCCCGTATAACAGCCAAAGCGCACGGGCTGCCGCTTATCGCCCACTGGCAGATAGAATGCGCCCACAGGTACTCGATGAATGTATTGGTCAGCAGCATATACTTGGCGCGGGAAAAGTTCTGCGTCAAATGATTGAATCACAATCTTTACATTCCATGGTTTTCTGGGGCCCGCCCGGCACCGGTAAAACCACACTGGCAAAAATTATTGCGCGTTGTGTTGATGCCCATTTTCTTTGCGTTTCTGCCGTATTATCCGGCGTAAAAGATATTCGTGCGGCCATTGAGCAGGCAAAAAAATGGCAACTACAGCAACAGCAAACCCTGTTATTTGTCGATGAAGTGCATCGTTTTAATAAATCCCAACAGGATGCTTTTCTGCCTTATGTTGAGGATGGCACTATTTTTTTTATTGGTGCTACTACAGAAAATCCTTCCTTCGAACTAAATAATGCGCTGCTTTCACGGGTTAAAACCTATGTGCTGCAAAGCCTGAACGAGGCTGAAGTTATTCAGGTTTTAAACCGCGCTCTGCAAGGCGATAAAATTTTGCTGCAACAGTCTGTAAAACTGGAAAATAATGCACTGGAAATACTGGCTCGGGCAGCAGATGGCGATGCTAGGCGGGCATTGAATTTTCTTGAAATTGCTGTTGATCTTGCCCATGAAAATGATGCGGGTGAGCGAATCGTTAGCAAAAGTATTTTGCGCGATGTTACCTCACAGTCACTACGGCGTTTTGACAAGGGAGGTGACTTCTTTTATGAACAAATTTCTGCCCTGCATAAATCTGTCCGCGGTAGTAATCCGGATGCCGCCTTATACTGGTTTGCACGGATGATTGATGGAGGCTGCGATCCGCGCTATATCGCCCGACGGGTATTGCGTATGGCATCGGAAGATATCGGTAATGCAGATCCTCGTGGTCTGCAACTGTCACTGGATGCCTGGCAGACCTATGAGCGTCTGGGTAGCCCGGAAGGCGAGCTGGCGATTGCGCAGGCCATTGTGTATCTTGCCAGTACCGCAAAAAGTAATGCAGTTTATACCGCCTGGACACTGGCACAGGCCGATGCAAAAAAAACCACTTCACTGGAGGTGCCGATGCATTTACGCAATGCACCGACTTCCCTGATGAAGGATCTTGGATATGGCAAAAACTACCGTTATGCTCACGATGAGGAAGGCGCTTTTGCTGCCGGTGAAACCTATTTCCCGGATGCAATGGATGAGCCGGTTTATTATCAGCCGGTAGCGCGTGGACTGGAAACAAAAATCAGAGAAAAACTGGCACGTTTAAAAGCCCTGCATACGGCGGCCAGAACAGGTAGGAATGAGAGATAAAATAATCTTGATCGTTAAAATCGCACTGTTATGCACAATATGTATAACTGCTGGTGTCGCCATTATTTATCTATTTCATTAAGAATTTTTATAGCATTATTTTAAAATTTTTTATCTATGCAAGTTATATTTCCCATTTTCTTATCTATACTTGAGCCTGTAAGAAAATTATCCCTATTATCCCTAAAATGGCAGATGTCAGTTAGTTATGTTACGAGATCAGGTACGTGCTACAGCCGAAGGCTATTGCATCCAGATATTAATTATTAATGGTGACGTGAAAAATCAGCTGGCACATAAGTCATTTTATATTGAAAATATTGGTAAAGGCGGGTTTCGTTTTATCTCCGACAGGGTATTTGAACTGGAAGATCGAGTACAGGTATTATTGCGTTTTCCCGATGGTTACGCCCAGGAAGTACTAGGTCGCATCTGTTATGCTGATAGACAAAATGCAAACGAGACCGCCTATGGTTTCAGTGTCATTGAAGGGTTTTATTCATTGCATGCTGTATCCTGAGACAAAATTTTGTCTCATATAGCCATCCAGAAAAATCCAGGGTATTTATTCCAGGGTATTTATTCAGGGGTAGCACCGTCATCTACCAAATAAATCTTCAGCCATCTGTTCGGTTTTATCCAGTTGTTTTATGATACGTTGATAAATGTCTGTTGTAACTTCAGCCGTCAGTGACAGGCTGTTGAGTAGTTCATCAGGAATTGACCAGTCTGTGTTTTGCTGTACGGATGAGACCATTGATGTGGTAAGTCGTAATAAATTGGCACTACCGCAGTGATTATCTGCATCATCAATAATCTGATAGGACATTGCACTGATTAGTACCTCAGGGAGTTTCCAGCTTTTCCCCAGGATCCGTCCCACATCACAATGGTTAAATCCCAGCATAAATTGCAGAGCATCACCAAGGCGCTTATAGTCTCCTTTCTGCATTAATTTGATAGATTCGTGTACTTCAATGGGAAGCTGGTCGGCAAGTAACAAAATACCAAGGTTGTGCATCATACCAGCTGTGCGGGCCGTTGCGGGTTCAACTTTTATGGCAGAACTGGCAGCAGCCAGCCAGCTGGCTGCATCGGCACAAAGTAGTGAGGTTGTCCAGAAAAATTTACAGCTAAAACCAGGGCAACTTTTAGGATTAAAGGGTGCTGCAACGGCAAGTGCGATACAGACATTTCTGACGATATCAAAGCCAAGTCGACTGCACGACCCTTCCAGCGTTGTTATCTCATTTACCGGGCTGGACCAGGCAGAATTTGCAATCGCAATCAGACGGGTGGCGATATCTGGATATAATTCTACGGTGCTGGCCAGTTGGGGAAAGCCGGTTGTTTCATCCGATAATACCATTAGTAACCGGGAAATATCGGCGGGCAGGCGAGGCAGCTTTTCATAGCCAAGTCGTTCCAGCACTTCACTTTCACAGTACATAGTGCTTAAGGTTCCCATATCAGTTTTTTACCCGGCTGAAAGTTTTTTCTGGACAGTAGTTAGTTGACCGGTAGT
>CAYXNL010000058.1:4670-9327 GCA_964466455.1 uncultured Thiotrichaceae bacterium | reverse complement strand
CCTTCAGGGATTGTAAATATTTGAAAAGTTTTCTTGCACAGGCAGGGGATTTATTTTTTTCCTGTTCCAGGCGGGCGCAGCGAACCAGCTGGTGAATATGCTGTCGGTCTACCTGCGGATGATGGTCGATAATTTCCTCCATAACCTGCCTGTCGGTTTCTATCAGACGATCGCGCCACGATTCCAGACGTTTAAATATGGCCGTGTTGATATCATGTTGATGTTTAATCGTATTAATTTGCTTTTCGATAGCATCATAGTCGAGCTTGCGAAGCAGTTTTCCAATATATAAACGTTGACGTTTCAGCCCGCTTCGTGATTTTATTTTCAGTGCTGTCTGTATTGCCTCAGCCAGTTCATCCGGTAGCGCAAGTTTTTTTATTTCGTCCTGATTTAGCTGCAGAATATCCTCACCCAGTTTTACTCGTTGATGTGCTTCATGTTTTAATCGGGTTTTACTCGGACTGTCTTGTGAGCTTTGTTCCACTGTTTCGTCAGGTTGGTTAGTCATCGACGTCTATGTTGTTGTTTTTGATAAGTTGTGGTGCATGATTAAACTGTACAGATTCAAGAGACATGCGGGAGTGTAAATTGCCATCATGGTAGTTTTCAACAATAACCGGCAGATTGTGGAGTTTGGGGGCTAGCCAGATATGTAACACCCTGGTTCTTTCCTTATTACTACGAACCACCTCCAGTAGCTGATAGTTTGTACCGGCAAATCGGACGGTTTTCGTATTTTGCAAACGGAAAGTGTATTTGTCCAGTTTACCATTGATAACCGCCGTGTACGGGTAATTTTTCTTTTTTGAATCGGCCTGTATCATCAATGGAATCTGAAAGGAGAGAATATCCCAGACCGGTCCCTGCGTCTTGATATCTACCGGTCTTCCTCTGGATATACCGGTAATATGGCTTATTTCAGTATTGTTACTTTTACGGTAGGAGAGATGGATATCTTCATCACGATTTTTTTCCCTGCCGGTTTGCCGGTAGAAAAATTCGGTTAACAATAGTTTGCCGGACATATTTTCGACAAGGCTGCTGGCATCAACGCGGTCATTCATAAATAATGCCGCGACACCATAAAGTCGGGTATGTTGTGTCATTTTATAGCCGTTACGGGTATAAGCTAATGCGTACACCGCCTCGGCAAGTTTAATGCCATATTTTGTAATGGCATATTTTGCGGTAAATTCAGGCAGGCTATGTTGTAACGTGGCGCTATAACCGTTCGTGGCGGGAAGGAAAAAGAAAAGCAGAACAGCGATATAGCCTTTTTGCATGGTTCTCATTTGCATGATTCTTATTGATATAGTTCTCAGACTTCGGCTAGCTGCCTTCCGGTTCACACAGTTGGTTAGACTGCCAGATTAATGCCCGCTTCAATGGTTGACCTTTGTATAACAAGGTGTTGTTTTTTATTTTCAGTGTGCCAGCAATAATCAGCGAAATAGTCAGCGGATAAATAAGGTGTTCCTGCTTAAGTACCCGGGCGGCCAGTTTTTCTTCGGTGTCATCTGTTTTTACCGGAACTTGCGCCTGGATAATCAGGTTGCCACTATCCAGTTCTGTGCTAACAACGTGAACACTGGCACCATGGGTTTTGTCTCCGGCAAGCAGTACCCGCCGATGGGTATGAAGGCCTTTGTACTTCGGTAACAAAGAAGGGTGAATATTCAACAGGCGACCGGAATAATGGTGAATAAACCGGTCGGTTAAAATTCGCATAAAACCGGCAAGAATAACCAGCTCAGGCTGACAGTGGTCAATACGTTGTATCAGTGCCTGATCGAACTGTTCACGTGTTTCATACTGCTGGTGTTCAATAGCAAAGGTATCGATACCGGCCAGACGGGCATATTGTAAGCCACCGGCATCGGCCCGATTACTAATAACCGCACAGATCATTGCCCGAATCTGCCCGTTTTCTACCGCTCTGATAATTGCCTGTAGATTACTGCCGGAACCGGAAATTAAAACAACCAGTGAAGGGAGTGAAGTAGACATCTGATTACAGCGTATTGCCCTGATTAGTCAAAAATAACCTGTTGGCTGTCGTTAGTGGCATGAATGCTGCCTAACTGCCAGGCGGTTTCACCGGATTGTCTGAACAGATCAATAGTTTGCTCTGCATCTTCAGCGGCAACTATAACGACCATGCCGATGCCACAATTAAATGTGCGGTACATCTCTCTGCTTTCCACGTTACCGTTTTTCTGTAACCACTGAAATACATCCGGCAATTGCCAGCTACGGGTATCAATGACTGCCTGAGTATGAGCAGGCAGAACACGTGGAATATTTTCCAGCAGTCCGCCACCGGTAATATGGGCGAGTGCATGACAATCCACTTCGGCTAATACCTTATGGATGGATTCAACATAAATTCGTGTCGGCGCGAGCAGTGCCTGTATCAGTGTGGTATCGGCCAGCGCTTGTTGACGATCGGCCTGACTGATCTGCAGGATTTTTCGAATCAGGGAATAGCCGTTGGAATGGGGTCCGCTGGAAGCGAGCGCAATCATTGCATCCCCGGCTTTTACCTTGCTGCCATCAATAATCTGCTGTTTTTCTACCACGCCTACACAGAAACCGGCAAGGTCGTAGTCGCCTTTGCTGTACATGCCCGGCATTTCAGCCGTTTCGCCACCTATTAATGCCGCATGAGACTGGCGACAGCCATCGGCAATACCGGCGACAACATCTGCTGCAATATCGGGGTCAAGCTTTGCCGTGGCATAATAATCCAGAAAAAACAGGGGTTCAGCGCCGAGTACCAGTATGTCATTGACGCACATGGCGACCAGATCAATACCAATGGTGTCGTGAATACCCTCTTCGATAGCCAGTTTCAGCTTGGTGCCAACGCCATCGGTACCGGAGACCAGAACCGGCTGGCGGTAGTTTTCGGGTAGCTCAAAGAGCCCGCCAAAACCACCGATACCGCCCAGAACGCCGGGTCGCCGGGTACTCTGCACGCTGGTTTTGATTTTTTCAACAAAGGCATTACCGGTATCAATATTGACACCGGCATCACGATAGCTGAGGGGTTTAGATGAATGGCTGGCCATGGTTTTTTGTTTACACCCTAGTTTTGTTTATTGTATGGTCTGCCCATAATTATTACATAATTATCTTGCGTACCGTTAAGATGTGTTATTGTACACACTCCTGTAAACGTGATTAAAATTATTCCTGTTAAAAATGGTCAAGATGATGTTTATCAGGCGCGGCTTTCTCCCCCGCTGTCTGAGATCTTTCCCGCAAAAAAACGTAACAAAAAGGCAGATTTCTGTTTCTTTCTGGTTTATTTTATCGTTATTTCTGCTGTTATCGCCAGTTAAATTTGTTCAGGCTGAGGAAGATTTCCATTTATATAACGTTGTGATACCCGTCATAGATGAATCGCCAGAGGCGAGAAATGATGCCTTTGTAAAAGGCCTGAACGAAGTATTTATTCGCCTTTCCGGTGACAGTACAATTGCCACCAATCTTACTCTGCCCGGTATAACAGGCTATGTGCAGCAGTATAGTTATCAACCGGTTACACCTGATCGCGTCAATAACCAGGGTGCTAACAAGAGTCCTGACAATAGCGCAGGCAATAGCCCTGAAGAGGGTGATAAATTCCTCCTCACTGTACAGTATAACGGCACACGTATCATCAATTATTTACGCGACCATGGTTTTCCTGTCTGGGGGGAACACCGGGCTGTACTGGTTGTGTGGGTTGCCGTGCGCGATGGCAGACACGAATATGTATTGAAGAAAAATGACCAGTCATTAATTAAAACCGCAATACAGAAGAACCTGATACGGCGAGGCATCCCCCTGCGTTGGCCCGATTATGACAGCCAGGATAAAAAAATACTGGGGTTTACCGATATCATGGGTGGTTTCCGCGATCCTCTGGAAAAAGCCTCCATACGTTATGCACGCGGCCCCATCGCCAGTATTAGTCTGAACTGGAATGGCAGCAACTGGCGGTCGGACTGGACCCTGTTATTTAAAAATTCTGAGTACAACTGGAGTTACAGTGGAGCGAATTATAATCAGTTGATCCAGCAGTCAATTGACCGCATGGTTGATACCATGGGGCGGGTTTATGCAGTAAAAGAACTGGCATCAGGAGAATCTGCGACCGTACTATATATGGATGTGGGTGATATCCATAATGTTAGCCGCTATAAGCGGGCAAGCGAGTATTTGAGCAATATACAGGCAGTGAAACAGGTCAGGGTAAAACGTGTCGATGGTAAAAGTGTCGAGTTTGAACTGACCCTGCGAAGTGATCAGGCTGATTTTCTCTCGTTGTTAAAAAACGACGGTGAGCTGATCGAAGTGAAAAAGATAAAAGTAAGACCCATTGCCGGGCCAAAGCAGCCGGATACAACGATACCTGTTTCGGTTAATCCCGATATAACGGCTGGTCAGGCCGTACCACCAACCTCGGCACCGGTTAATCCGCCATCTGTATTATTACCCCGGAATGGATCTTCTGATACAACAGCGAAGCACAATAACAGAACAACTACGATGCCTGAAAATACGGTAGTAGCCGGGTCGCTACAGAAAAATGCTAAGAAAAACACTATTTATTATTTCAGGCTTGCAAAATAGTATCCTGTAAGCAGCCGGTTATGGGCTTATTTAC
>CAYXNL010000058.1:1251-4570 GCA_964466455.1 uncultured Thiotrichaceae bacterium | reverse complement strand
CAAACATGTAACCAAACATGGATTTTTCTCTTATTCATCCGCAGATTCCACTGAGTCTGGAGCCCAGTTCACTCTTTCATTTCAATACCTTCGTTGAAGGTAAAAATACTCTGGTCGCCGGATTACTAAAGCAGTGTGCCGTGGGGGAAGGGGAGCAGCAGATCTACCTCTGGGGAAAATCTGGTAATGGCAAAAGCCATTTATTGCAGGCTGCCTGCCAATATGCTGCGACCCATCAGCGTACAGTGTGTTATTTCACTGCACAACAGATACTTGGTCAGTCATCGGATATTTTTGATAATCTCGATCAGTTACAGTTAATTTGTCTGGATGAACTTGACCACTGGTTGGCTGATACGCGCTGGCAGGAAGCTCTGTTTGACCTGATCAACCGTGTTCGCGAACAGGGAAATAAATTGATTATGGCATCACTGTATTCACCGCAGGCCAGTAATATCGAACTGCCTGATCTGCGTTCACGCCTCAGTTGGGGGCCAGTGTTCCAGCTTCATTCATTATCTGATACACAAAAGGTTTATGCGATGCAGATCCGAGCAAAACAAAGTGGACTGGTTTTGAGTAATAGTGTAGCGCAATATTTGTTGCAACGTTATCCAAGAAATCTGGTTGACCAGTTTCAGCGCCTTGATATACTTGACAGAGAGGCTATGTCGGGGCAACGTTCACTAACCATTCCGCTAATTAAAAGTGTATTTCCAGAAGAAACAGGTAAAGGTGAATGATTAACGCTGATTCGTCATTACGGTTATGATACGCCATGATTTTTGATCATGCCGATATAACCGCCTTACTCCTCTCCTTAAAGCTTGCTGGTCTAACAACCCTTATTTTACTGCTTATCGGTACCCCACTGGCGTGGTGGTTGGCACAAAGCCGCTGGCGATTCAAATTTTTTATTGAAGCAACGGTTGCATTGCCTCTGGTTCTGCCTCCCACCGTGCTGGGTTTTTATCTACTGATTGCGCTGGGTCCGAATGGACCGTTGGGCGCATTGATGAAAATGCTGGGTGGGCAGCCACTGGCTTTTACGTTTACCGGGCTGGTGATTGGCTCGGTATTTTATTCCATGCCGTTTGTAGTCCAGCCGCTACAGCATGCTTTCAGTGCGATTGGTCGTCGTCCACTGGAAGTTGCCGCAACCTTACGGGCTTCACCGCTGGACTGCTTTTTCAGCGTGGTACTGCCGCTGGCTCGCCCCGGTTTTCTTACCGCAGCTGTACTGGGTTTTGCCCATACGCTGGGTGAGTTCGGTGTGGTGCTGATGATCGGGGGCAATATTCCCGGTGAAACCCAGGTGATGTCGATTGCGATTTATGACCGGGTTGAAGCACTGCAATACACTCATGCCCACTGGCTCTCGGCTGGCTTGTTACTGCTTTCTTTTATTATGCTGCTTAGTGTTTATGCGCTAAATCGACATTTTCGGGGGGTACAGTTTTGAACACGGAAGCCTCGATTAAAGCGCAGTTTTATCTGCAACGTGGTGATTTCACACTGGACGTTTCATTACAGTTACCGCTATCGGGTATTACGGCAATATTTGGGGCCTCGGGCTGTGGCAAAACCACATTATTACGAGCCATTGCCGGGCTGGAAAAATGCCCAAATGGGGTGCTTACAATTGGTTCAGTGAGCTGGCAGTGTGCGTCGCATTTTGTCCCAACGCATCAGCGTTCACTGGGTTATGTGTTTCAGGAAGCCAGTTTATTCACCCATCTTACGGTTCAGGCTAATCTTGAGTATGGGCGTAAACGGGTGCCGCCAGCACAGCGCCGGATTGCGCTGGATAAAGCTGTTGAACTGTTAGCTATTCAGCCTTTATTAAAACGTTATATTCACCAGCTTTCCGGTGGCGAACGTCAGCGTGTTGCTATTGCCCGGGCATTAGCGGTGAGCCCGGAAATTCTGTTAATGGATGAACCGCTGGCGGCACTGGACAGAACCCATAAGCTGGAAATTCTGCCTTATCTGGATGCCCTGCACGATGAGCTGTCCATTCCGATTCTCTACGTCAGTCATTCCCATGATGAAGTTGCCCGTCTGGCCGATTACCTTGTTCTGCTTGATGCCGGTCGCGTGGTGGCATCGGGTGCAATTACCGAAATGCTGACCCGCCTCGACCTGCCGCTGGCGTGCAGTGGTGAAGCTGAATCCTTAATTGAAGCTACGGTTAGTGGCCATGATGATACCTATCATTTAACCTATGTTGATTTTCCAGGAGGGCGTTTTACGCTAACAGAAGAAGCCTTGAGCATTGGCCGCAAGGTTCGCTTACGCATTGTCGCCCGCGATGTCAGCCTCACCCTTGCGCCGCAGCACGATACCAGTATTCTGAATATTTTTTATGTTAGCATCGACGCGATTCAACCCGTCAATAATGCACAGGTTATGGTTCGCTTGCTCGCAGGTGGGGTGCCACTATTGTCACGAGTAACAAAAAAATCGGCCGCCCTGCTTGATTTACAATCTGGTAAACAGGTGTATGCCCAGGTTAAAAGTGTTGCCCTGCTGTCCTGATTCGTCAGTAGAAACAGAAAGTTTATGGTTCATTCTCCTAATATCTATTTCCGGGCATCTAATCGCGTCAGGTTATTTTTCCATGACAGAATTTTTTTATCTGCACTGCACAGTGTGGCGGTTAAATTGATTGCGGTGGCAACAATCATTCGGTCAGCAGGGTCACCATGAAAGTCTTTCAGTAATGCAGATGAAATTGCAATATCACCAGATAAGGCAACTTCCTGTAGACCATGGCTGATAAGATTCTGTCGCCATATATTGACATCTATCTGCATATCTAATCGGCCCTTATTAATTAGCATCGCAATTTCCCAGAAACTGATGGTTGAGACGAACAGTTCGCCGGATTTAAGCGATTCATCAATAATAGAAAGTGATTTTTTACCAAGTAGGTGATTACCTTCGTCAAGCCACACAAGTGCATGGGTATCAAGAAGAATCATTTTGGGTTAATAACATTCCAATGTTCATTAACGGGCGCAAGTATGTCATCATGACTTTTAATAGTGTTTTTATGCAGACCGAATAAACTTGCAGGGATTGTCTGGTAGGGAACCAGGCGAGAGACAGGTTTACCGTTCTTAGTGATGACTATCTCTTCACCTGTCTGATTCACTCTATCCATCAGATGCAGGCATTTTGCTTTAAAAACAGAGGCTTTTATCGTTCGCATTTTTGTACTCCTGCAATATGTTATGTAACCATGGTCATGATTATGGTCATATTTATTAAAAAAGTCAAATTTATGAACATAATTTTCAAAGCAGCCAATATCATT
>CAYXNL010000058.1:0-1151 GCA_964466455.1 uncultured Thiotrichaceae bacterium | reverse complement strand
CGATCTGGATCTGGTGGTATTACATGCTGGCGATGACATTATGCGAGTACTTAATTTCAGGCAAGCCTTGCGTGAAAGCAATCTACCTGTTCTTGTGGACGTGATGGACTGGCAGCAAATCCCGCCGTCATTCAGGGATGAGATCAATAAAAAACATGTGGTTATTTATCCCCAGGCCTTATTAAAAGGTGGACAGGTTGATCTTTAAATACCATTATAAAGAAATATATAATTCCTAAGGCAGTATCTGAAATTCTTTCGTCAGAAAACTTGAAATAGCTAATATGTAGATACATAATAGCTACTATATAGCGGTTAATATCGAGGTGTAAAAAATGACTGATACTGTAATTCGAGCAAAAGTTGATTCTGACTTGAAAGATGCTTTTTATGCTTTTTGCAAGGCACGAGATATTACGCCTTCACAAGCTATTCGGGCTTATATGAGAAGAACCGTCAGAATTCCTAATAAGGAAACCGCCGCAATACTGAATCGTAGCGAAACCGGGGAAGATGTTTACGGTGCGAAAGATACCAATGACCTGTTTGATCAGCTGGGAATCTAATGCGCGAGATTGAATATTCGGGGCAATTCAAGCGTGATCTGAAGAAAGTGAAAAAACGTGGTAAAAATATGGAGAAAATCAAAGAGCCTTTACAGCTTTTGATCGAGGAAGAACCCATACCAGGCGTTTACCTCGATCACCCATTAACCGGAAACTGGAACGGATGTCGTGATCTCCATATTGAACCGGACTGGCTGCTTATTTATAGGCTAGTGGGAAATATCGTTCGTTTTGAGAGGACCGGAACACATTCCGACTTGTTCAGTTGAACGTGTTGTCTCTCATATTGAAAATTACACCTAATCTTGTACCATTTATAGAATCAGAGAAAGCTTGTTTTCTGAAAATCGTGGAGACCCCTTGAAATGCATTAAAAGGTGGACAGGTTGATCTTTAAATACCATTATAGAGGTGTCCTAAAGAGACCTGCTCTCTAAGTTTTCCGGGGTAAGTGTATAATGGACAGATTTACTTGACCACTACAGGTAACATCAAGCGAACAAAAAGGTATTATCAAATGAGTGAGATAAGATATGTTCGGACTCACTGATGAGGAATTGACAACTATTTTAACAACATTAAGGC
>CAYXNL010000057.1:0-13719 GCA_964466455.1 uncultured Thiotrichaceae bacterium | reverse complement strand
GAATGCGGTTAATGGAGTGTGTACGCCTGCGCGTGTTTGATATTGATTTTGACTATCAGCAAATTATGATTCGCAACGCCAAAGGCAATAAAGACCGGGTGGCTCCCTTACCGAAAAGACTGATTGCTGCAATTAAGGCACAACTGGACTATGTTAGCCTGACCCATCATGACGATCTTAAAAATGGCCTGGGTGAAACCTATTTACCGGCTTCTCTTAGCCGCAAGTACCCCAATGCCGCAAAAGAAACCGGCTGGCAGTATGTTTTTCCGTCCTCACGGGTTTCGGTTGACCCACGCAGCAAGGCAGCCCGGCGGCATCATATTCATGAAAATGGCTTACAGCGAAAGGTAAAACAGGCGGCAAAAGAGGCGGGGATTCATAAAAAGGTTCATTGTCATGCGCTGCGCCATTCATTTGCCACCCATCTGCTGGAAGCTGGTTACGATATCCGCACCGTGCAGGAATTACTTGGCCATGCGGATGTATCAACAACAATGATTTATACGCATGTTTTAAACAAACCCGGTATTTCTGTGAATAGCCCACTGGATAGTTTATTGTAAACGCGGTAAAACTAAAATTATCGGTGCCGTATATTTTTATATTGATATCAAATACGGCCACTGCATGTTGATACATGATGGCAGTTGTTGCAGCACTCGTACGCTTCTGCTGAAAAGCTTAAGCTGATATTTTAAAGCGACTGGCACACCGGACAATAAAAACAGGGCTGTCCCGCCGGTGATTTTTTTTCGACAAGCGAACCACAGCGATAACAGGGCAGGCCCTGCCGCCGGAAAACATAAAACCTTGCCTTCTCAAACGAAACGCCCTGTTTCATTAATTTCTTTGCCTCGCCTGGTTGACGGGTGATACCAGCCGTTTGATATGACTGTCGTGGTAAACACAGTATGCTTTTTGCAAGCAGCCTTAATTTTTTCTCATCAAGATCTTTACTTCGAAGGCCGGCATTAATGCCTGAATAAAACAAAATTTCACAACGAAGATAATTGCCCAGACCTGCAATAAACGACTGGTCGGTGAGAACACCGCCTAACTGACGGTTACTATATTTTTTTGATCGCAGTCGTTCGATAATGCACTCTACACTGGTCGAACGGTTCAACACATCCGGACCAAGCTTGCTTAAAAATGGATGTTGCGACACTGCTGCTGCATCAAGTACTGCAATATCTGAGGCGCTGTATAACAGTGCAGATTTTCCTCCCTGACAGTCTATCGCCAGACGTAACTGGCGCTTCGTATTCGGGTAATCGTTGGTATTACAGAAAATCCAGCGACCATATAACTGATTATGGCTGTAGATATTCAGCCCGTTATCAAGCCTGGTCAGTATCGCTTTACCGTGGCTTTCGATTTTTTTAATCGTTGTAGCCGTCAAACGCTGCTGCCATTTTTTTAATGCTGCCAGACCAAAATAAATAGACTCGATTTTTCGACCCGCCACCTGTTTTTCCAACGCATCGGCCAGGCGCCTGATCTCCGGCCCTTCAGGCATAACGATTCAACATAAACGCAAAAAACTTATCATGCGGGAAATACTGTACGCCCAACTGATTGCGGCTATGGAAAATTTTTGGCTCAAAATGTTCCTTCACGACTTATTCGGCGATTCTCTCTTTTCAGGTTTAATATCCTACTTCTTCTCTAATGGCTGTGTCAGTTTAAATTCCAGTAAGGTCCCGGCAGGAATAACAACCTGATTACCTCTACTTAAAATCGCTGCCCCTAAACCCACCTTTGCTCCCGTTCTGGCACCATGTGAACCATCGGCTAATGCACCAATAGCTGCGGCTCTGCCTACTTTCCCGACAGAACTTGCACCGGTTGACTGAGTCAGGGCATTTATACCGTCCGTAGTCACCGGCGTTAGCTGACCACCAATATTAATATCCGTTATTACAATTATTAATTTTGCGTTTCCTACAACCCGTCTCGATTTAACCGCCTCAGTGACAAGTCCGTACACTTTGCTACCGGCTGCAACGACAGTCACACCATTGCTTACCAGAGAGCCTTCCAGCACGGCACTAAATTTATGCCCCTTTGCATGCCTGCCTGAATCAAGTGTATCCGACAGTTTCACCATTATTATGGTGCCTGCTGGAATAATAACCGGCGCTGCTGAATTATGACTTTTCTCTGCTACTTTTCCCTGTGCTTTCTTAGAAGCGGCAGTTGAACCCATGGATATATTTTTTACATCTTTAGCCTGAAAACTCATATTAATACCATCAACTTCAAATTTTATGGTATTACCTTCACGCCCAACAAATGTACCCTCAATTTTTTTACCATTTGTTAGCTCTACTGTGTCTGCATTAACATTGAACGCAAACAAACAAAGTATGATGGAGAAAATTATCGCTTTATTCATTATATTTCCTTTTATTCAGTAATCTTGTTATTAGTTCGCACCAAAAATACACGTAGCCTGGTCGCTACGCTTATGCCTTCCCATATCTTCATAAGGGAGAGGGCGTTACTTAACAATTCTGCACCAGTTCATATAGATGATTGAGGGCGGTGTTTGTATCCCCGCCAAGATGAACCCGCAGCACACGCCGGTCACGTTCGGCGAGCACCTGAAAATCCCCCTGTGCCTGCGCGGCCTTAACCACACCGAAACTGTAATGATAACCCGGCACCATGATATCCTGCGCATCATCAGCGGTCAGTTGCAGAAATACGCCACTCGCCGGTCCCCCTTTATATGCCTGACCGGTCGAGTGCAGATAGCGCGGCCCCAAACCCAGGCAGGTAGCAACCTGATAGCGATCACGTAGCTGATGACGAATAGCCTGCAGGATACTTTGCTGCCCGGCATCGAGCCGGTCAAGATACGCCAGCAGGGCAAAATAATCGCCCGGCACGATACGCTGTAAATGCGCGCTCAACCAGTCCGCCAGTGTTGCCTGCTCCCCTGCGGCGGCGCGCAGGGCTTCAGTATTTTTCGCATCGGTATATAACGTCAGGTTCGACTGTATTGCCAATGGTGTCTGTTGCGGTAAAACACCACTGGACTCATAGGCGGTCATCAGATCGTGGGTCGCTATCTTGCTGGCTTCGACATCGGGCTGATTAAAGGCGTTGATACCGATCTCAGCACTGGCAACAGCGGTAGCAAACTGCCAGCGAAACATTTCCTGTCCCAGATCATAGATATCGGTTACATTAATACGCACCACCGCCTGACCCGCCTTTTGCAGCGCCTCAACAATACTCTCCTGCTGCGGATCGGTATTCCCTTCAAGGCGCAAATAAACAAATAGTCGATCATCACCGCAGGACTGTGGCACAACCGGCTGTTCACCGACTACAGGAATAATACCTTTATGCTGCTTACCGGTAGATTCCGCTATCAGTTGTTCGAGCCAGTCCCCGAGTGCGGCGATTGGTGGTGACAGAATAAGCATCAACTTGTCACGCCCCTGCATGGCAGCACGCCCCAGCACCGTGCCAAGTAAAACACCGGGGTTATCCCGTGGCGGCACACAGGGGGCGCAGGCTTCTACCATTTCCATGGTACTACTCAACAGCTTACCTACGTCAATGCCGGCAAAGGCTGCTGGCACAAGACCAAAATTAGATAAGGCGGAATAACGCCCGCCAATACCGGGCTTGCCGTAGTAAACATGGCGAAAACCGGCATCGGTAGCAAATTTCTCCAGCGCAGAACCGGGGTCGGTGATAACGGCAAAGTGCAGCGCAGCCTGTTGCTCACCAACCTGTTCACGGATACGTTCAAAAAAGTACGCCATCAGAATATTCGGCTCCAGCGTGGCACCGGATTTGCTGGCAACAATCACCCCCGTGCGTTGTAGATTAACTAATGCTTCTATGCGCTGGATCTGTGCCGGGTCGGTGGAATCCAGTACATGCAGACGCGGATGCTCCGGCTGGGTACCGTATACGCTGGAAAAAACGTCCACGGCCAGACTGGAGCCTCCCATACCCAACAGTAGAATATCGGTAAAATAATGTCCTTCGGTAAAACGACCAAATCGGTGCAGATCACCCAGATGTTCAAGCTGATCTTCGGTAATATCCAGCCAGTCGAGCCAGCGATTTTCATCCTGGCCGGTCCACAGACTGGTATCACGCGCCCACAGACGGCTGACTTTGTTATTATCGGTCCAGTCATCCAGCGCCTGGTTTACTTCCTGCTGTAACGCATCCGGCAACATAGATGCCTGCGAGGCAGACCTGGGTATTCGTGCATCCTGTAACGCCAGCGTTACCGCATTGAGCAGTTTTTCATACGCGCTGACAAATTTTTCCAGCCCGTCTGTTAACAGCGCATCGGTAACCGCCTGTAGAGAAATACCTTCCACTTCCAGTGCATCCAGATCGCTCTGTGCCTGGTCCAGATCCTCTTCCAGCCGCGCCTCGGACGAACCGTGGTCGCGAAAGGCATCCAGTGTGGCTGGCGGTACGGTGTTAACCGTATCCGGCCCAATCAGTGATTCAATATATAATACATCGCTGTATGCCGGATTTTTGGTACCGGTACTGGCCCATAACAAACGCTGGCTGCTGGCACCGCGAGCCGCCAGTGATGCCCAGCGCGAGCCACTAAATAAAACTTTATACTGCTGGTAAGCCAGCCTGGCATTCGCTACTGCCGCCTTACCTTTAAGCGCTTGCAGGCGGGCAACCTCGGCTGAGGTCTCAGCGGATTTAATCTTTTCATCCAGCAACTGATCGACGGCACTGTCCATCCGACTAACAAACAGACTGGCCACGCTGGCCACCTTCGATACATCGCCGCCGGCTTTATCCAGAGCTTCCAGCCCGCGCAGAAATGTCGCCGCCACCTGTGCATAAACCTCACGCGAAAAGAGCAAGGTGACATTGACGTTAATGCCTTCGGCCAGCAGAATTTCGACCGCAGATAAACCCGCTTCCGTG
Organism: uncultured Thiotrichaceae bacterium; assembly: GCA_964466455.1. Taxonomy (GTDB): domain Bacteria; phylum Pseudomonadota; class Gammaproteobacteria; order SZUA-229; family SZUA-229; genus S010-25. Next base: position 8,784 of record CAYXNL010000057.1, on the reverse strand, counting down.
GCTGGTACCTTAATCATCAGGTTTTCACGGTCAACGCGATGCCACAAATCTCGCGCAGCGTCGAGGGTTCCTGCTTTATCATGAGCCAGCCGGGGTGAAACTTCCAGACTCACATAACCATCGCGCCTCCGGCTTGCATGATAAACCGGGTGCAAAATATCGGCTGCAGACTGAATATCATCGACCGCAATATGTTCGTAAACAGACTCGGCGTTATTGCCCGCCACTTTTGCCAGCTCCCGGATAGTTTCAATATAATCGTTGCTGCCAGCAATTGCTTTCTCGAAAATAGCCGGGTTTGAGGTTACCCCCCGGATATCATCCTGCTCAATTAAGCGTTCAAGACCACCGTAAACCAGCAGGCTGCGACGAATATAATCCAGCCAGACGGACTGACCGGCCTGTTCCAGTTGTTTTACCGGGTTCATTGTTTTCTCCTTTTTTCTGTTATATAACAAACTACAAATAATATCAGGCCAATACTACTGCATCGGGTAAATTTATGGGTCGAAAGGATACAGCCTGTATAATTATGTGTTATTACTGGAACAGATGAAAAGGATACTTATTGCTCAATACACGCTGTCAATACCTCCATGTAAGCTCGACACCCGTATCCCTGCGGCTGACGGCCTTGAACAATAAGTATCCTTTTCATCCATCCTGTTAGTACGTAACCATCAGGGGTGGTTACAATCACCCGTTTCGAGCCTGACGTGGTATAAAAGTTCCTGCGCTTTGGGACAGAGATTAAACCATGGTGAAACTTTCCTCTCCTGAAACGGACAAATAGAAATAAGACGGAAAAGGAAATTTCCCCCTGCACTCTTCAGGGATAAGAAAAATTTATTTTATCTCTGTTTTTATAGCGTAAATGATAAACAATTTTTTCCTTAAAGACTATTTTATGAACAGACTATTCATTGCAATTTTTTTAAGTGTGCCATTGCTGACACTTACTGCCTGCGCCAGCAACGGTGTAAACGAAGTCAGCCCCGGCGCAACATCCTACCTTATGCGCTACGAAGCTGGCACTATTAGCGAAATAAAACCGGTTATTATTAAAGATAATGGGGCAGGTAGTTTTCTGGGCGCACTTACCGGTGCCGTCGTTGGATCGACCATGGGCGGAGGTCGCGGTAGTAGACTGGCAACACTGGGCGGTGGTTTACTGGGTGCCTACGCCGGTAATGAAGCGGGCAAGGCCAATGCGCAGGAACTAACCGTTAAGCTGAATAATAACAGCACTGTTGTTGTCATCGCCAAGGGCAGACAATTTGCTGAAGGGCAGCACGTTAGAATTGTGATGAATGGTCAGAAAGTTATCTCTGTGGAACATAATTAAGCCGGAAATATTTTCCAGGGTGCCTGAAAGTTACACGCTAAACTTTGCTACATGCAGTGCAGGAATCAGCAAGGCTTCTGTTTTATGCTGAGGCATAATATTCTCTGATAGTACCGGCATATTAGTACTAAGTGATGCGTCTTTTCCGATACTGCTATTTTTTTCAAATGACTGTTTCGCGGCTTCCAACGCAATAGCCACCGTAATACCGGCCAGAATCAGACCGATAAAGGCGATGACCAGCGAAAGTAATTTCGAGGCTTTCCTTTTCGGGGTAATATCGCCATAACCTACCGTCATCGCTGTAACCAGTGACCAGTAAAAAGCATTAAAGCGATCCCACGATTCAAGACGCCCGACCAACTGGCCCAGAAGGACAATCAACACAGCAAGAAAAAGAACCACCGGCGCAATAAGAGACAGGCCATAAAAAAAGATGCGGATAAAATCAAGGGAAAATGCCATCTATAGATTACTCCTTCAAAAAATCGGCAACCGCTTCACCGTAAAAGGTTTTTGCTACCTCCCAGTTTGCCGGATCAACAGAATCGAGCAGATCCGCATAGGCGATCATCGGCTTAACGTTTTCCTCTCCTGTCGCATTCGGCCAGAACGCCCGATAGATAATTACATTGCCTTCCCTGTCCGGTTGCAACGGATAGCTGGTCAGCAACGGCTCGATATTATCATGCTGGCTATATATGGTTATCGTGTCGGGAAGCAGAAAGGGTGTTTGCCTGGCAATAACGACTTCCCCGCCCCACTGCATATCATAGTCGGTAATCTTTACACTTTTCCACCAGTCATTTGCCAGGGAACGATAGCTTCCCTGTAATTGACGTGGTCGTAATTTTTCCAGATAAGCATCTACCCATCGTTCAAACAGGCGTTTTTTATTTAACAGATATTTGCCATCGTCCTGCTCAGCTAAATACCCCGAATGCAGCAGCTCGTCGAATACCGGCCCGATACTGCCCAGCGCAACACCCACTTCACTGGCAATCCGCCGATAGGAAATATTTAATAATTCAGGCCGGGTAAAAAAAGCATATAACAGACGCAAACCCGCCGGGTTAAATACACGTCCCCTAACCCGTTTCTGCGATAATCGCACATCTGCGCTACCTTTCTGAAAAATATCCAGACCCTGTCGATGCAACAACATATTAGCAGAACAATCGACAAACTGAATGGATTCCTCCCTGAGCTTTTCCGCCATCACCGGATTAATAAAATCTGCCAGTAAAATGACTTCACCGGAAATAGATTTCAGGCGTTTCAGTAAGGCTGGAAAATTCTGCTGCGGTGCCCACGACTGAACGCAAACATTCAGCGCTGTCTGCGCGTTAAACAACCTGACGCTTTCTTCACCTTCGGCAATAACATCATCACATTGAAATGTTGGCACGCCTGCTTTATCACAGACAGCGTTAAGATGTGACAACGCTGTTTTTAAAATTCTAAATTTATACCCGTTCACCTGCGAACCCACAAAAATTACAATAAAAAATTAAACCGATACACCATAAACCAACATGATTACAGCCCATTACCCTGAATACCGGTTATATAAAATTACTCATTAATAATGAACGGCTAATAATAACACCGTAGACTCTGGAGTGATACCGTGCTTTATATTCTATCGCTATAAGACTATCCCATGCAATTGATTATAATAGAAAAATACCAGGAACCGGTCGCTCATCGGCGAGCTGACGGGCGATTATTCCGCCGCTAAAATAAACAAGCCCGCAGCAAATGGACAGGATATGACGGCTTATTAACCAGCCCGCCACGAACTCATTCGCACGCTGCGCGTAACCATTTGCACCGTTATGCGAATAAATTCGTCCCTGTAAATTACACAACAAGCCGTGGGGAATAACCCGAAAGAGATTAACGATTATCCAGCATTGCCGCATATTGCAGACAGCTTTTTAAAATATCAGTTTCATCCTCCTGCCCGATTGGAAGAAGAGATTTTTTATCCATGGCGTACAAAGCACGACCATGAAATTTTTCATATTGCTGTTCCAACTGTTCAATTAATTTTGTTAACTCTTCAGCAGGATACGCCTGGAGTTCAAAATGACAGAGCAATGCTTTTGAAATGTCAAAAGGATAAAGCTGAAAACGATCCACATAGGTTTCTACCAGCGACCAGAAAAAAGGACGAACTTTACTGACCTCAAGGTCTTTGTCATTTAACAACTGCTGCGCGATTTTACCCAGTTGATCCAGCGTACCGGGTACGGTTACCTGCTCGCCCAGCATCGAAAGTTTTTCACCTGTCTGCACAGCACTACCTCTTAATGTAGCTGTAATTTTCAACACGCTATTTATTCTTGATCTTCGCCTTTTCCGTATCGATTAAGGAAGCAAAACCCAACAAAATCAAACGATTCAGCACGGCATTATTAAACTGCTAATTTAATCCGATTACAAGAAATTATTTCGTCGCCGGTGACATTATGCAACACCCCTCACCATACAATACAGCCGGATCTTAATATGTCCCGTGCAACAAATATGAATCGGGACGTCTATACTGTAGTTACCCTGGTTACATCAGCCCGATTATATTGTCGGATTTATTTACACAATATAAGGGGCCTCTATCTGATAAATATTTAACTTTATGATAAAAAAGGACTTATTATTATTAGCATGATTATTGCATATTATTAAGGCTAACATTAACTTATAAATATTTACCGCCAACTTATTGATACACAAACTGAACCTGGTTATTTTCTGTTCATTTTATCCATCAATTTAGTTAGTAGTAAACATAAACGCAGTACAACTTTTTAATGGATCATCAGGTAGAACAACTTTTACAGCATATTGATATCGACAGACTACCCAGTCTGCCTGATGTTCTACTACAGCTACTCGATGCCTGCCACAGTGAAACCCTTATCTATGCTGACCTGCTGCAAATCATCAGGCGCGATCCGGTGCTTTATATAAGGATATTCTCTACCTGTAATCAGAATACAGATAATCCATCACCGCCCCTGTCGGCAGAGCAGAAATTACAGCAACTGGGCCTCAATACAATAAAAAGTATTGCTGTTACGGCAACGGTACAGCAGTTTTTTTCCCGCACCAGCCAGACACGAACACGCTTTATCAAACAACACTGGCATCATGCCGTACTCTGCGCCACCATTGCCCGCCTCCTTGCCCAACAGTCTCACTATAGCGATATCGAAGAAGCCTATAGTGCTGGCTTATTACATAATATTGGCCAACTGGTACTGGAGGTTGGGTATCCAGAGCAGTATTTAACCCTGTTATTCCGGCAAACGAATGAAGCGGAATTAATCCATCTGGAACAGGAAGAATTCCATTGTATACACACCGATATTGGCGCCACACTGCTGAGTAAGCATGCTACGGGCAGCTTTAGCTGTGATGCCGTACTGTATCATCACGAACCGTTACAAAACCTGCTTGATGCCCACCCGCTGGTAAAAATTATCTATCTGGCCAATCAATTTAGCCAGCCAGCCTTCAGCATTGATGATGATACCCTGTTTGAAATCGCCGACACATTACTGGAACTGGATAAAGAACAGATACTCTCGGTGTTAAATAAGGCGAATGAACACATAACAACCATTATGCAGGATATGGATATTCAGCTAATTGATGACAAAACTGATGCCAAAATCCGTAAACAGATACTCACTAATGACGAAGGCAAACAGATACAACTGGCTGAACAGGTTAGAAATATCGCCCTGCTTGATGGTATTCACCAGCATCTGTCACGAACTGATGGGGACGATGCCATATTCAAAATCATCACCCGTCATTGCCGTATCCTATTTGGCGTCAGTCAAAGTATTCTATTTCTGTATAACGAATCAACAAATCGTTTGCATGCCTTTGCCGGTGATAACCAGCCATCACAGCTTAACCAGATAAGCATTCCACTGCGCCCGAACAGAAGCCTGGTTACTGATGCCCTGCTGAACCAGTCCGCCACGCATACCTTCGATAATGAAAACACCACCCATCAACTTGCCGTTATTGACCGGCAACTACTGCATCTTGGTCAGCAAAACGGTTTCATCTGTCTGCCCATGATAATAGACAACGTGACCATTGGTGTACTGGTACTGGCGGTTAACGCCGTTCAGTACAGCCGTCTATGGAAGCAAAAAACACTACTGATGCGTTTTGTTAATGAAATTAGCCATAGCATCAATGCCAGTCGTCGCCATACGGATAACCATGCCGGAACAGCTCCCTCCCAACTTGACGCAATCACCAGCCGTATTCATGAAGTGATTCACGAAGTACGTAACCCATTGAGTATTATGAATAATTATCTGGGCATTCTGAGTTATAAACTGGAAGACAACAAACCAGCCCAGGAAGATATCGAGACGATCAAGGCAGAAATAGACCATATTGGTAACATTATCAACCGCCTGTCTGCCGACCCTTCCAGCAGTAAAGAAACGGCGTCTGTTGATATCAATGCAATTATTACCAGCCTCACCCATATTTTCCAGACCTCGTTATTTGCCGACAGTGAAATCACCATCACCCTGAATCTGGATAAAGATATTCCGGTGTTACAGAGTAATACCAATGCCTTAAAACAGATTTACACAAATTTAATCAGGAATGCAGTGGAAGCGCTTCCAGCAAAAGGCCAGATTATGGTCTACACTCAGAATCATGTGAATGTTGACGGGAAGGAGCATATTGAAATTTCCGTTATCGATGATGGTCCGGGCATTGCACCGAATATTTTGCCAAAACTATTTTTCCCGGTGGAGACCATAAAGGGCAGCGATCACGCAGGACTTGGGCTTACCATTGTTAAAAATCTGGTGAGTGAATTAAACGGTTCTATTAGCTGTCGGAGTAGCGAAAAGGGCACCAGTTTTCACATACTGCTACCAAAATAGTATTAATCTATACGTATTAGTACATTGGAATAATGGGGATGGATTCCGGATATTGATATTGCACAAGCTCAGAACTGTGCACCGTATAATAAAACAGAGGCGGGGCAACCTTCTGTAATAAAGAGCGACCCAATGAGCATTAATGAGCAAAAAATTCTCATCGTTGATGATGACCCAGCAGCACTGAAAAGTTTAAAAGATTTATTAACCATACGTGGCTATAACGCCAATACCGCCATTGGTGGCCAGGAAGCTATCTGCCAGCTAGGCCAGAATACATTTGATCTGGTGTTACTGGACCTGCATATGCCTTATGTAAACGGGCACGATGTTATGGCACATATTCATACCCAGAGCATCAACACCTCGGTGATTGTTGTTAGCGGTGAAACATCCTTTGAAGCAGCCAAAAATGCCTGCACCCAGGGTGCCTACGATTTTCTGCGCAAACCCTATACGACAGAGGAACTGATTCTTACTATCAATAACGCCCTGAAGGAAAAGCACTTACAGAAACAGAACCTGCTCATGCAGCAACAGATAATGGAATCAGAACGTCTGCACCGTTATATTGTCAATACATCGCCGGATATTATCTACATTCTGAATCAGGAAGGCCATTTTACCTTTATTAATGAACGCATCGAATCTTTACTGGGTTATAACAAGGAAGAATTAATCGGCAAGCACTATTCTTCTCTGGTTCACCAGGATGATATGGAACAGGCCAAATACGTCTTTAATGAACGCCGTATTGGCGACCGAGCATCAAAAAATATTGAACTACGCTTAAAGTGTAAGGATAACGATGGTGAACGCCACTTCCATACCCGTACCCTGCCCATCGAACTGAGCTCGATTGGCATGTACCACAGTGAAAACAACAGAAATAAAAATTATCTGGGCACCTATGGTGTTGCCCGCGATGTAACCGAACGCAAACAGGCGGAAGCAACCATTAACTTCCAGGCCTACCATGACCTCCTCACCAAACTGCCTAATCGAGCGTTATTACGTGATCGCCTTAGCCTGGCGATCAGCCAGGCAAAACGTGATAACGAAAAACTGGCCGTCATGTTTCTTGACCTCGACCGATTCAAAAACATCAATGACAGTCTCGGCCATATGATTGGCGACGAACTGCTGCAACAGGTCAGCGCCCGTCTGAAAGAATGTATCCGCGAGGGGGATACATTGGCACGTTTTGGTGGGGATGAATTTACCCTGCTACTCCCACGTATTACCCATGAACGTAAAGATGCCACCATGCTGGCAGAAAAAATAACCAACGCGCTACGTGAACCTTTTTTAATTGATGGACACGAATTATATGTCAGCACCAGTATCGGCATCGCGCTCTATCCGCAGGACGGTACACAAATAGACAACCTGATAAAACATGCGGACATCGCCATGTATCATGTGAAAGGACAGGGTAAAAACGGCTATCAGTTTTATTCCGATGAAATGAACGCCCCCTACTTTGAAAAACTGTCACTGGAAACCGGTATTCATAAGGCGTTGGATAACAATGAATTTAAACTGCTCTATCAGCCACAGATAAACCTGCGTAGTGGTGAAATTGTTGGTGTGGAAGCACTATTACGCTGGGAACATCCTGAACATGGCACCATTTCTCCCTGTGAATTTATTCCTTTTGCCGAGGAAAGCGGGATGATTGTTGATATCGGCCACTGGGTAATACAATCAGCGGCTGCAGAACTGAGCCGATGGCAACAGAAGGGACTGCCGCCTGTTCGGATGGCAATCAATGTATGTGCCCGCCAGTTAATGGAACCAGATATTGTCGATTATATTATTTCCACACTCAAGGAATATAATCTGCGTGGCTCTTCGTTTGAGGTGGAGATTACTGAAAATGTTATTATGGATGATATGGATAGCATTATTCGCAAACTCAATGCATTAAGTGATTACGGCATCAGTATTGCTATTGATGATTTCGGTACCGGTTACTCATCATTGAGTTATTTACATAAACTGCCTATTCAGACGTTAAAAATTGACCGGACCTTCCTTAAGGAAAGTCGTATTAATAAAGACGACCATACTATTATCAATACTATTGTTGCAATGGCAAAAGGTCTGGATTTAAATGTTATTGCTGAGGGTGTGGAAACCCATGCGCAACTGGATTATTTACGGGAAATTGACTGTAGTGAAGCACAGGGATTTCTGTTTGGCAAACCCCTGTCCCCTGAAGTTATCTCCCAGTTACTAATTCAGGAACCCTATGCCACACCAGGAGTACAGGTCGGCTCGGTAAAAAGCACACACCACCGCCACTAGGGAAGCTCTGATTAAGTCATGAATCGACATCTCACCGTATTAAAATACCCTGTAAAATACCCTGCTTCTGTGTTGTAAAACTTCGCAATAGCCCTGCTATTACGCGCATTTTACGCCTTGAATCAGAATATTTTAACCAACAATCTGTTCAATCCAGACTTACTAAGGAGAACGGTAATTAGAGGTTCCCAGGTA
>CAYXNL010000056.1:0-14160 GCA_964466455.1 uncultured Thiotrichaceae bacterium | reverse complement strand
TCAGGCATAAAAAGAGACACGCAAGCGTGCCTCTTCTGTGCCGCATTAGTTGTAAATCTCTGTGGTTGTAAATCGTTATGATTTATTGCCAAAACGTCGATTAAATTTATCAATCTGACCGGCCGTGTCGAGAATTTTCTGTTTGCCGGTATAGAACGGGTGGCATTGTGAGCATACATCAATAACCATCTCACCCCTGCCATAGGTCGAACGTGTAATAAAGGCATTGCCACAACTGCATTTCACGTTAACTTCTTCATATTTTGGGTGGATATCAGCTTTCATGGTTGTTTCCAATTTTAATGTTTGACTGTTCCGGCCAGTTTGAGGCCGAAAAAACAGGGTGGAGATTCTACCTTTAACCGGATATGGATGCAAGGTATTGGGTTAATCCAGACTGTTTTACCCGAATCTTTTTACTGTATTCGTGCTGTACAGTCTATATTCGCAGGCGAAAAAGAAAATATTACACCGTATTGTTAAAGAAATTAAATACCGGACCGATAGAACCTTCATGGGTCATAGGGTAGATGAAATAACAGTTTTAGCCGGTGATTTTATTGAACCTGTTTTTTATCTGAGGAAAAACTGAAGATAGAAAGATGCCTGTTTATTTAAAATCTGAGCGGACCGTCAACTGCTTTGACCAGGGTTCGGGGAAACGTCCGGCTGACTTGTCTACTTACAGGAGAGGTGGTTTGTGAATATTGAGCATATAACTGTTGCATTTATTGGTGTTGATGAAAGGTCAAAATCCGCCTACCAGTCATTCTTTGAAAGTATTAAAAAAGTTAAATACGAAATAGTTAATGATTTTCGGGAAGCACAGTTGTGTCTTGTTGATAAAGATTCACACAAGATTAATCAGCAGTATAATGAAATTGTTAATCATTACCCGGAAAAATATATTCTTTCTATCTCTATTGTTAAACAAACCTGTGCGCATAAAAGAGAGCTATATTTGCAGAAGCCAATAAAGCGAGAAGTGATGCAGGTAATAATGGCAAAGATTGGTAAGCAGATACCATTGGAGCCGGATGATGTATCCGTATTATCAGCAATAGCCAGGAACGTGAAAGCAGTCAAAAAACTTTCAAATAGCCATAAAAAAAATTTAGTACAGAAAAATAAACACGATCGTATAAATGCTGAAAGTTCTAATACAACCAGGACAGAAGAAAGTGAAACATCACAGGTAAAAGATGAATCTAATAATACTGTAGAAATTAAAAAAATACGAAAAGCGGCTACAGCAAATGCCGGTAAATTATTAAAGATTAAAAATGAAGAATGTTATGTTGGTGGACAGGCTGATGCTGATATAAATAATCCAGAACAACTTAGAAAAATTTACTACTCACCAGGATTACTGCTACAGAAAATTATTGAAACCGCCTGTGAAAAATCAAGACAAACTGAAAGAATCATTCAGTTAAGTATTCTCAGTCATCGCTTTTATTTTGATTACTCAGAGCAGAAAATTTACACTAATGCCAGCACCGCGGTTATTCGCCCGCTTTGCGTTATTCATCATGAAGATGATGTGTCGTATAGTGTAAAACACCTTCGTTTCAAAGATGAACTATATGCCATGCTTGTGCAGAACAGGAAAAAATTTGTAAAGAAATCGCTGGAAAGACAGATCTGGAGTATGGACTCTTTTAAATGGATTGTTGCCCTCTGGTGTTCGCGTGGTCGGGTGCCGGAAGGTGTTGATGTCACGCAGCCAGTTTATTTACGTCAGTGGCCAAATCTTACTCGTCTGGAGTTAATTCCGCATGCTGTTCAGATAGCATCCCTGTTATACGAACACCCGCGTTCATTAATTGATATGGCGAAACAGTTAGATATAGAGCAGCGCTATGTGTTCGCTTTTTTTAGTGCATGTAAGTCAATTGGCCTGTCTGATGTTTCTCGCCGTGATGTTGACAAGTTATTTGTTCCGGAAAAATTAGAACCGAATAAAAATAAATCCGTTCTTGGTAAGTTACTTGGCCAGCTGGTGAGGGTTTCCGGTAAATCCTCTATGAAAAAAGTGGCTAAATAATACAGGGTATGGGTAATTACTAACGGAGTATCCTTTTCATCCGTTGCAGTAATAATAGAGGTCAAAGAGGTTAATTATGGGTGATTTTAAGATTATATTTGCAGGGCCTGTTGGTTCAGGAAAAACGACTGCAATTACTACACTTAGTGATGAACCACCGGTTTGTGCAAATCAGAAAGCTACCGATATGACCGGTAACAGAAAATCTGAAACAATCGTGGCGATGGACTATGGAACCATGTCTCTTGATGGGCGTGAAAAAATACATCTTTACGGGGCACCAGGGCAGGAGCATTTTGATTTTATGTGGGATATTTTAACGACAAATGGGCTGGGGCTGATTTTATTGCTTGATAATACAGGGAAAGATCCATTGAATGATATGGCTTTTTTTCTGAAATCATTCAAGGATTATATTGCTGAAACAGCTATCGCCATTGGTATCACCCAAACCGATATAACGCCACTACTTACAATGGATGCCTACCATACGAAGCTTAAAGCGCTTGGCTTTAATGGCGCTATCTTTGAAGTGGATGCGCGTAATTATAATGATATGTCATATCTTGTTCAGGCGCTTCTATTTACTCTTGATCCGGGGCTGGAATATTCGGTATAGTGTTGCATACAGTATGGATGAGATGGACCAGATGTTTTATGCGCCCTGTAGCATAAAGGTTTCATATTCTAGCTGGTTCATTTTATGTGATAGCAGGGTTAGCCCGACCAGACTGGTTAATGACATCGCCAGGGTAAAGCCGTAACCAAAAAAGGAAGCACCCAGTTGAATACTGAGCCAGCTAAATACAGTATTGCTGAGTAGAAATAACAGGCTGAGAAACAGGGCAATACGGCGTCCGTCAAGATAGAATAAAACGTTCATAATCGACAGCAGTAATACCTGCACACTCACCCCAACCACATCAATATAAAACAGCCGTGCATAAAGCGGTGAAATACCAATGGCGCTGAGAATGTTCTGCCCCCACAGTAACAGCAGCACAACGGTAATTCCCTGTACCTTGAAGATTTCATAAATACCCTGACGGGCGGTATATATCATTCGATCTTTACGGTAAAAAATACGTTGCAGGGTGTCACCCTCACGAATAGCGGTGTAGAACAGGTCATACTGTTCAGCAAAGTCGGCTTCCATCCGTACCAGAAAAACAGCCATCCCGGGGATAATCGAAAGATAGGCCAGAAAAATTGGCAGATCATAAATCAGCGAAGCACGTAATGGGCCGATAACCACCTGTGAGGTATCGGGATAAAACCAGAAAATCAGTTTGTCTGCCCAGATGCCCAGGTTAAAGAAAAAACCGGTAAAGGCCAGGCTGATAAAAATCTGCTTTTTTTTCAGAAAATCAAATGCGATCAGGCTTTCGCCCGGGTAGGCGCGGATAATAACAAACAGAAAACTGAACAGCAGAAAGCTATGGCCGATTAAAATCCCGAACAACAGACCATTCATACCAAACCCCAGCATGGATAGTGACAGTGCCGAGATAACGGCAAGGCCGTAACCGGCAAAAAACAGTCCCACAATCAGTACATAGGTTTTCATGCTGGAGAGAAAAATTACCACAATCCATAAGTTGCACAGAGCAACAAAATTAGCCAGCATCAACAGCCGGTAGACAATGTTCTGCTCAAACAGAAAAGCCAGTAGCAGTGCGCCCAGGCAACCGGAAACCAGTGTTGTCAGGCACAGTGCGCCCAGCATATTAGGCAGAATGATAGCTTTTTTCTGTTCAAACAGGCGATCGGCAATAAAACGAGTGAACATTAACTGCAACATACCGGTCAGGATCAGTGAAGCGGCCATCAGGTAGGTAACGGAAACCAGAAATTGCACAATCAGGGTCTGTGGCGATACCAGCGTGTAGCTGAGGATACCGATCATCATTACCCCTAGAATCGACAGCACCCACGGCCCGGAACTGATTAAGCCGGCAAAGCCATAGGCTTCCAGTAGAGAGAACAGGGTATCTTTCTCCAGTATGCGACGAATTTCGAAACCAATACCAGCCATCAGTTTTCACTCCGGCGCCGGTCACTTTCGGTCAGCGCGTTATCATAAATGTGTTGATAGGCATCAAACATCATCTTCTGGCTGTAATATTTTTCCACCCGTAGCCTGCCCGCCTGCTGTGCCCGATGCCAGGCTTTTTCATCCAGAAGCAGGGATAAAGCCCCTTTTGCCGCCTCATCCGGGTCGGCGATGGGTACCACAACCCCGCTGGGGCCGAGAGCTTTATCTTCTTCATTCATGCCGTAGATTAATTCACTACAGGCACCTACATTAGTTGCCAGACAGGGCAGGCCGGAGGCATAGGCTTCCAGCATTACCAGTGGCAGGGCCTCGCTGATCGAAGTTAATACCATTAGGCCAAGTTGCGGCAGAATATCGGCCACATTCTGGAAACCGAGAAATTTAACCTGGTCGGTCAGCCCCAGCCCGGTGACCATTTCTCTGCATTCTGTAACATAGGCTGGATCTTCCTCTTCCGGTCCAACAATCCAGCCTTCGGCATTGGGTAGCTGGTTACAGATAACGCGCATCATGCGGATATAGGTTTTGATATCTTTAATCGGTACCACCCGGCCAATTAACCCCAGAATTTTCGGTACGCCTGGTTGCCGTTTCGCATACAGCGGAGTGAGTTTCTCCAGGGCAATGCCATTGGGAATAACCTGTGTTTTTTTAACCGGTGCGCCATCATCAATCTGTCGCTGACGATTACCTTCATACAGGGAAATAATCGGGCTGGACGACTGGTAGGTCAGCTTGCCAACCAGCTCAAAAAAGCGAATCCATAACTGGCGAATATAACCGACTTCTTCATGCAGGGTGCCGCTGACTTCATCTTCAGGGTCGTGAATCCAGTTGGCCTGAGCGAGGTCAATTTTCCGTTCCTTGGTGTAAATACCGTGTTCCGTCAGAATATAGGGATAATTACGTAACTGACTGATGATGGTGCCCTGTAGCCCGGCATAACCGGTTGACACCGAATGCACAACACGCACCTCAGGCAGATTGCGCGCAATGTCCGCGAGTAGAAACAATGGCGCATGCATGGTGCGAATTGACCAGAAATAGTCAATAAATGAGGGTTCCGTGCAGTATTTATCATAAAATTCGGTAATGATTGACCATGCCTCTTCACTGTAGAGAAAGCTTTCACGGGTAACACCACCGGTTTTGCCAAGTTCGAAAAATACGTTTTTCATTACCTTTATGTCGACGTGCTCACCGGTTTTGAACTGACCGTGCATGGCTTTCATTGCAGCAAATGCCTGTGGGTTACCGGCAAGGGGGGCGGGTCGATGTTCGTGATGCATGTCCATTAAATAATGTTCCTGCATGTGGGTTACATTGGCTGGCAGTTCATACATCATGCCACTGTAATTCTGTTTTTGCCCACCGAGAAATACCAGTGCAAAGGTATACTGCGGTAATCCGGTAATGATCTGATGTACCCAGGAGGATACCCCGCCACGAACGTAGGGATAGGTTCCTTCAAGCATTAAACCAATATCGGCCACCGGCTTTTTTGTGGAGGAATGCGCCGTGTTATGTAATTTTATAGCCAATATTGCAATACTCCATAAAAGCTCTGATGAACCGGTTGTGGGGTGGTTGATAATTCGGTAATTAGCGCATGAACCTTGCGAAAATTACGTTGTAACCAGGCAACTTCTGCCAGATACGGCAACAACTGTGGTCTTGGCAGGCCCTGTTCGATAGCTTCAAGAAAAGCGTCTTCTGCGGCGGTAATCTGTTCGGTTTCAATATAGATACGGCCCAGTAGCCGGAGAATCCCGGCATCCCGGGTATGCGCCAGTACGAGCAGGCAGCTTTTTACCGCAAGACTGAGAAAATGGTTTTTTACGCCACCTTGTGCCAGTCCCAGATAGGCCATTTCCCAGTAATGTCCGGCCAGCAATATCTGCTGGGCAATACCATCCTGCTGCCGGTGTTCCGCTTCGGCTCGTGCAAAAGCGTGCTGAGCATCTTTAATCTGATCGGTAATCTTTTTTTCCTTTTCATCCAGCATGGCATAGGCCAGCAGGCGTACATCATCGCTGGTATCCTTAAGTGCCTGCTGCAGAATCGTGACCGAATCACGGTTATTCATCTGTTTGGTTGCCATCACCGCTCGAATGCGCTTTTCCACACTGCTGGCTTCATATAATACCTGGCTTAATCCACCCTGGCTGTATAAAGGCTGACTGCTGACCTCCGATGGCCGGTAGGGTAAATCCGGGGTGCCAATTTCATACCATAAATTTGGTCTGCGTTTACGTGGCAGGCGCAAAGCCAGCATTAAACCGGTACTGAGACCGATACTGCCAATAAAAGGAATAAAAAACTGGATAATAAAAAGGAAAACGGCCGCACGGGTAATGGGGTAACGATAGCGCTGTGGCATAAACTGCCACAGTACGACAGAAAATAACAGGCTGGCTATGGCGTGGCCGAGTAAATAACCCGGCAGCCGGTAGGCGGCAGCATAGTTGGCAAACAGTGTACTAACGCCTGCCGCTTCAAATGCGACTGCCAGTATGATGAGCCAGAGCTTCACCATCCCATATCCTCTGTGTAATAAAGTGATCCAGCAAAGCCTGATCCTGAAATATATGCTGGTAGGTTTTTAGTGGCAGGGTCGAAAAAGTTATACCGTAGTCCGATTTCAGTAAATTTCCCAGCCGCTGGTGGTAACCGGTCAGACCCATTTCATCCGTTAAGGGTAGTAGAATAATTAACTGATGTTGCTGTTCGCGCTGGTGGTGAACAATAATATCAAGACCGCGCTGCATGCGCTTAACCAGCTCAATAAATTGCTGGGCGCTGGTATGAGTTGTATCCATTTCAAAAACCAGCAGTACCGTTGGAATACCAAATTCAAGCTGATCATGCAGGGCGCGTTTTATATTTACGGCCAGACTGGCAGTGGCTTCATCTTCGATATGTTGTATCGCAGAATGGGCATTTAATAAATCAGCCATATGTCCTGCGATTACTGCGAGCAGGTACAGTGTTTTCTTCTGGAAAGAGAAAAACGGCATCATTTCAATAGCTACCACTGCCCAGAGATGATCTTCTGCATCAATTAACGGCACACAGGCAAGTAACTGACTGGTGTTGTCTTTGATATTAATCCTTTGCGGGTGAATACTGACCAGTTTGCGGCATTTTATACAGTGTTTGATAATCGGATCATTGTGCGACAGGGTATCACTGGTTCCCAGACGTGCAGCAGGGGTTTCAGCCAGTTGACTGGTGTGCCTGTTGTCAGCGTCGACGGGGCTAACAAAGATGGCTGCCTGTTGTAGATTGCCATATTCCACCATGATTGCCAGCAGATCACGGGCGATTTCGGCAGTCAGACCGTTGGCACCATTGGCGGATAGTTTTTTACGGACAAGAAGCAGGCCGCCGCGCAGGCTATGACCGCTACCGGCAACCTGTTGCTCCAGGCGGTCATGGGAGACCTTGAGTAAATGATAGTTGCGGGTAAATTCATTTAATCGTATCTGTCGGTAATCATTCGATGCTTGCAGGCGGTCAATTCGACGTCCCCATACATCACGGAACTCACCAGCAAGCATAGCGATTGCGGTCAGGCCGATAACGTAATCATAGGGGAATTGCGGCAGCTGGATCCACTGTAAACGCAGGCTCAATGACAGCATGGCCAGCACCAGCAGGTCGCTGATAAAGCCGAAGAAAAAACCATAACGCAGGCCAACGATGATTGGCCCTAATAATGGCCAGGGGAACGAAGAATGGATAAAAAAGGGATCATGGGGACGGCTCCATGCGCTCAGGCCCAAAGTAATAGCGGTGATCAGACACATTTCGAACCAGGCATGCCAGCCGGATTTTGGTTTGAGCTGTTCCAGCCGGTTGCGGTAGATAAAGGGTTCCATTTTTAAGGCTTGTTCTTTAAGGGTTCTTTATCGTGTGCAACAAATGTCATTCCGTCTAACAGTTTATTTAATAAGGTATAGGTGGCGGCGGCAATGCCCTCACGACCCCAGCCAGTGCGCGCGCCAGTGGCAGACCATGGTACCGGCAGAGATTCCTGTCCGGGTGATTTTTCTGTATGCGGGTGCAAATCAATGACTCGCAGGGTTATGCCTACCGCAGGTTCGCCATCCAGCCCCGCCTTATATCGCCATTCCTCAACCGTTCCGGTGATAGCATAACGAAATTTCTGGGTAAGCGCCCATTTTAATGCGGCATTGTAGCGTGACTGGTCATCAAGCATCATTAACATTTTCGACTGCGGCGTTTTGGGATAGTGACTGATATTTGTAATGCCGCGACTACGCAATAAAGAAACCAGAATGGCTTCTACCCGTTCACCTGCCTGCGGGGTCTGTGAATGGTTTACTACCGGTAACAGTACCCAGTTTGCCTGATTATCCAGCGCCCTGCCGTGATAGACCTGATCGACAGAGCAGGCATTTAATGCAATGAGCAGAAAAAATAGCGGAGTAATGCAGGCTGTTTTTATTATTTTTTGCATATTTGTCTCATTAACTATGGGTCGTTTTTTAATATACTAATTACCGTTCTCCTTAGTAACTGCATTGGCGTTAACGACCGAAGTATTTATTATAACCCAACCATACTTTATACGTACGACCGGCACCGCGAGCATCGCTGTCGTAACGGGCGGTTAATGCCAGTTCGTCATCACCGAATATCCGCCAGCCAAAACCACTGGCCGCGCCCCAGTCGAAGCGGCCACTACTCCACTGGAAACCGCCGTTCAGATTCAGTAACCAGTGGGGCGAGGCAACCTGATGAGCCAGTTTACCTGGGATGCCATGTTGCAGGCTGGTACCAATACCAATGCGACCGAAGCGTTCGGTTAGTACCGAATTAATATCGGGGTTTGGTGCGGTGAAATAAGGCTGAAAATCAGCCGGTAGCTTATCCACGGCATTTACCCGTGTCCATTGTATATTGCTGTATATTTGCCATTCGGGGGCATGGACAAAGAGAGTATGGTTGAGATTCATGTCGATATCAAATCCCTGCCCCAGAAAATCCCCCCATACTGAATTATAGCGATTCCACCTTACCTGACTGCTTATACCGGTACGGCTATCCAACTGGTAATTATTACCGATATCAATATGATTCCAGTTAACCAGTTCATAAGCGCTGCCACTGGTCCGACTGCGTTGTTGCAGGCCGACAGATAGCTGGAAAGCCATGTTCGCATAAACCGGGAAAGACTGACTGAAGCCAAATTCAGGCTGGTTGCCGTTAACCCGTTGGTCTACACCCAGATGCCAGCGTTGAGTGGCGGTATGAGTGAAGCGGATATAGGTCAGGCGTACGTTCTTTTCATCCGGCCATTGACTGACCAGACTTTTTTCCCCGGTTGTTGTTAATGTTTTGGCGTCAATCAGCGTGACACCCTGATCACTGGCAATGGCATAACGTAACTGTGGACCGAACATACTGATATCATCCAGCACTTCATTATACAGGCCTAGCTTGATACCATTGGGTTGTTCGCTACGCATGGAGGCGGTTATCGCGCGCAGTTGTTGCTGTTCTGCCAGACTGAGTTCGGGGCTGAGATGGCTGAGTCCGAAGGCCAGTGCACGGCCATGGTAACCGTTCTCGGCCAGTGCCTGTGTTTTGTCTGTCAGGGGTAATGGCAGGTCGCTGTTAAGAAGTGTTTCAATAGTCGTATTATCATGCTGCTGTAATGCCAGCCCCAGACGTTGCCAGGCAGGTAGCGTGACGGACAGGTCGTGTGCCTGCGCCTGAACCCTGGTGCTAAGTGATAGATTATTATCTGCCAGTGACCATTCGTTTAACAGTGCCAGCCAATCTTGCTGTGTTTGCGTATTATCAGCCAGCATTGTGGACAGGTTAGGGGTGAGTTTTTCGGCCATTTTCCAGCCGATTGCACTGCCGTAAAACTCGCGTATCAGACGCAGATAACTGGTTTTCCAGTCTCGTCCAGTGTGTTTTTCTGCTGCCTGTGGGTGTTGTTGCATCCAGACCAGGGTATAGTGCCGTACCCGCCAGGCAGCCAGCGTCTGCCCACTCTGTTGTAATGCGTAGGCGTAGTCCAGCAACCATGGCCAGTCCTGTTGATGTTTGGGTAGTGACTGGCGGTACCAGCGTGCGGCAATATCATACTGACCCAGTGCCGCCCAGCCCGATGCCTGGGCATCAAGCAGATAGGGGTTCTGACCAAAACGCGCAATACTGCTGAGCAGAGCTGTTTTTAGTTGCGGACTTTTTTCCCTGTGTCGCTCAATAAGTAACCACAATAGTGATTGTTCCAGTTCAGCATTATCCGGTGACAGCAGTACCGCCTGTTGCATATCGTGTATGGCCTGTGGCCATTGTTGTGTTTTACGGGCAATGGTTGCAAGCAATTGCCAGTACTGGCTGTTCCTTTTGAGTGTTGCAGGGAGCGGTTCGTTTTGAATCAGGCCGGCAATTTTTAATGCGTACGTCCACTGTCCTGTTTCGCCAGCATACTGGCTGGCATAGTGGAGTGAATGGATGGCATAACGCGGCTGATGCGAGCGTTGCCAGCCTAACATGGCCAGGCGGGTACTTTTTTTGTAGTCTCTGGTGTTGTCATATAAAATCATTAACTGATCAAGCATAGATAAAGTAATCGGCTGCTTTTTATCCCGTGACAGTAAAAAGCCATAAATATCGTCAAGCTGTTCGGTATCTTCCAGAAACCATGCCATGTTGGTACGGGCGACCCAGTAAGCATTTTCATTCGCGGCTTTTGTTACCCGGTGGCTCAACAGCAGGGCCTGTGCTTTTCCCGGTTCACCCAACAGCCGGTAGATGTTTTTCAGATCCAGTAACTGTTTATCAGTGAGGCCAACGTGTTTATCAATATGTTCATAGGTAGTGGCGGCGAGGGGTAATTGTTGCAGGCTGACATATAAACCTGCCAATGCATCCCATATCTCCTTACTTTGCGGGTGCTGTTTCAGATATTTCAGGTAAGTGGTTTTTACTTTGCCGGTCTGCCCCTGAATCAGATACAGACCGGTTAATTCTTTCTGTTCGGCCAGAGTTAGCGGGCGTTGTCTGGCAATATGTTCATAAAGTCGGGTTGCCTGCTGATAATGAAACAGACCAATGGCCAGTTTCAATGCCCGTTGCTGCGCTTCCTTTGACGGATGTTCGCTATGCATTGTCAGCCAGTTCCATTGCTTCAATGCCTTATCTGGTTGTGCTGTCCATTCATACAGGCGGGCGATACGGGTACGCTCCGCTATGCTCAGGTGAGGGTGTTGCAGCCGGACATCTGCCAGGTGAGCCGCTGATTTTAGCTGTCCGGTTGCTATTTTCAGTTTCATTAAGCGTTGATTGTAATCCATATTATCCGGTTCAATCCGGGTGGCTGTTGTCAGCCAGAGATTCACCAGGTCGGTGCGCCCGGTTTGCTGTGCAATGGAGATGGCCAACTGTAGAAGATTATGGCTATGGGGGTGGCGATGAACATAATACGGGGTTTTCTGCAGGGCTTTGTCCGGCTTGCCGGTTGCCAATAAAGTCTCCAGTACCCGGGTAGCCAGTTTGGGTTTGTTGGTACTGGAATTGCTAACCGTATAGGCCTGTTCCAGCCATTTTGCTGCTGCCTCAGGCTGATTCTTGGCTAAGGATAGATCCGATGCCCTGATCATCCAGCGTACTTTCTGTTGCGGCTGCATGGCCAGTGAGATTATTTTTTTAATCAGTATCATCTGTTCGTCTGGAGTCACCCAGTATTGCGCCATGTGATAGAGCGTTTTTAATTCAGAAAAGGTAGTTGTCGCATTGATGGCCTGAATAAATGCTGTCCGTAGATCGGAGAAAAGTATTTTTCTGGCTTTGCCTTTCTGCACAAAATACTGTCTGGCGATCAGCTTCAGGTTAAGATTATAAATTCGTGTTCCCCATCCTGTTGGTGCGCTGGCAACCAGTGGGTTAATCACACTCATGGCCAGTTTGATCTGCCCGGTAATGTATAACTGTCTGGCCAGCGAGAAACGTAACTCGGTATTATCCGGATCGGAGGTTAATAATAATTTCAAATAGGCAATAGAAAGTGCATCCGGTGAACGGACATAAGCCGGGTCACTGAATACGGCCTGTTTTGGAAATAGCAGAATTAATGTCAGCGCGATGACGATTGCCATCGTAATCAATGCCGGTACATTGACCAGGTGTTCGCGGCGGTAATCTTCACCGCGTGGTGTTTTAAATCTAACGGCAGGCAAGGCGCGCCTTCCTCAGTGTTTTCACAGGTAAAGAGAAAAACTGCTGTGTTCCCCGTTGTTGACTCCGGTAACGATGATGGCTAGTTGTTAATTCACAGCTCCGGGCTGGAGCAACGGAAAATTGCAGGGCAACATTGGCTTTCAGACTTAACAGGGTATTTTTTCCATTATGCTGCCAGTAGCCAACGACACCATTTGCTTCGACCAGATGAAGATGCCGATCCGGTTTTTTCTGTAAATAGAGAATCGGTTTTGTGGTACTCAGGCTGACATACACACTATTATTGATCCGGCGATACCCGGCGATACCACGGCTGCGGATCAGATCGGGCCAGCCCAGTGAGGCAGGCAGGCGCAGGGTGTGAATCGCTGATGCGGTATTGATATGCCAGCCACCATCAGACTGTTGTGCCAGGCTGGCGCGGTAAAAAGCATTGGCACGACGGGCATACTGACTAAGATAAAACGGGATAGGCTGTTGTTTCAGCGCCCAGTTATAAACCTGTTTCAGTGCATTGAGAGAAGCGAGTTTGGTGCCAGAATAGAAATGGTAATAAATACCAATGGGTTTCAGCCGTCGCGGTGTTTCCAGCCATTTGAATGAATAGATAACTTCACGGTAGCCATAATAAGGGCCGTGCCAGTCATTGGTGTAGACATCCTCATTGAGCACCGGGGCGTAAACTTGCAGGCCACCATCCGTTGGGCGACCCACTGGCCAGACCATGGAAATGGAGTTGCGATAAGGCAGCGGCCAGGTATCTCCCCCGTTTACATTAAGCAGGCCAGCCTTTGTTGCCATCCTGATTGCATTGGCACCGGGCCAGGTATTACCTGACCAGAGTATCATTTTAACCCGTTTGTTTTTGGGTGCCAGATGGTTATTAATGTAGTCGGTAGAACCGATGATTTCTCTTTTTAGATTAAGTTTATAATTTGGCACCGGCAGGTTTAAACCATACGCCTCTTTGCCGACGTTGTAGTCACCATCAAAGACCTGCCAGAAAAAGGGATGGCTGAAGGTATGGGTGGCAATCTCCACATAGGGTAGTCTAAAAATAGAACGGGCAATTTTTTCCAGTTGTGGTGATTGTTTGGGGTACAGCCCTTTGGCACCAATTTCTGCTTCAATAATTGAAACCGTGGTTGGCAGGCGGTAATGTTTCAGTATTCGGTCACGAATCACGGCACCCGCATAGGGTGTGCCCGGTAGTTCGGCGCGGGAGACAAATGCATCCCCGTCAATATGGATAGTCATAATACGGCGACCACTCTCTGTACTAACATCCATTGCCGGGATAATGGCAAGACGTAAACTTCGGCGTAAAAATTCAAAGGGGTTAAATAGCCATTTGGAGGTGCCATCCGCGCCATCTACCGTTGCATAAGGTGATAAGGCATAGCCGCCCCAGTTATCTACTACAATCGGATCAATTTTGCTACCCCGTGAGGTAGTTAGTTGTAACCAGCGGGTGGCCGACGGGCTATAGGAGCGGATATTGGGTACCTGAAATCGCCGGATGCGTAGTTTTGCCTCAAATTTGCCAACAGATTTCTGGCGCTGACTGACAGTCAATTTTTTATCGCTAAGACCATTGACGGTTTCAATATGAAATAATTTATTACATTGGCTGGCATTAGGCATTTCGCCAAAAATAGTGATATGCAGTCCACTCTGGTGTTGCTTTGTGAACCACTGGCACAATTGTTTTTTTGATTTTTTTAGCGGCCTGCCACTAAACCAGCTAACAATACCCGCATAACGTCCACGTAAATTCATTGCTGGCAATGGATGCCGGTTGATATTCAGGTAAACCAGTTGATACCCCATATATTCC
>CAYXNL010000055.1:9096-14454 GCA_964466455.1 uncultured Thiotrichaceae bacterium | reverse complement strand
GCTACCTATAAAGAAAAATCGGAAGCACTAAAAACAAAAATCAAAAAAGCCATGACCTATCCGATTACGGTACTGGTGGTGGCTGTTATTGTGTCCGGTATTCTGTTGATTTTTGTGGTGCCTACTTTTGCAAAAATGTTTGCCAGTTTCGGCGCTGAACTGCCTGCGTTTACTTTATTTGTTGTTGGCATGTCCAATACGCTGGTAAATAATGTCTGGTTTTTTATTGGCGGGATCATTGCTGTCATTTACTCTTTCAAACAGGCAAAAGTCCGCTCCAAAGCCTTTCGTGATTTTTTAGACCGATTAACATTAAAACTCCCCGCCGTTGGCCAACTGGCCACCAATGCGGTTATTGCACGTTTTTCCCGCACCCTGGCGACCATGTTCGCCGCCGGGGTACCCCTGGTTGAAGCCATGGTTTCCGTCTCCGGTGCCGCTGGAAACAGTGTGTACAAAAAAGCTATTTTACAGGTACGTGATGATGTTGCAGGCGGCACTACGTTACAGTCCAGCCTGGCACAAAGGAAAGATCTATTCCCGAATATGCTTATTCAAATGGTGGGTATCGGCGAAGAATCCGGCGCACTGGATGACATGCTGGACAAGGTTGCAGAATACTACGAGGAGGCAGTGGATAATGCAGTCGATAACCTGACCGCGCTGATGGAGCCAATGATAATGGCATTTCTGGCCGTTGTGATCGGCGGACTGGTTATCGCTATGTATCTGCCTATATTCAAGATGGGTTCGATCGTTCATTAGTAGAAAACCTCACCGACTGTCCTCACCGTAAAAATAACGAGAATTTTTTCATTTCATTATGTTTGATTCCATCATTCCGGCTTTTGAAGCTTCGCCCTGGTTGTTTTATGCCACTGTGTTTTTTACCGGGCTTTGTGTTGGCAGTTTTTTAAATGTGGTTGCCTTTCGTCTGCCGGTCATTATGGATCGTGAGTGGAAACGCGAATGCCACCAGTTTCTGGAACTGGATGAACCGGAGTTTGACGACTATACCCACGCTCTGGGACTGTCACTACCTGCCTCAGCCTGTCCGGCATGCGGCCATACCATCCGCTTCTGGGAGAATATCCCTGTACTTAGCTACCTGTTACTGCGTGGCAAATGCTCCGCCTGTGACAGCGCGATTTCTATTCAATATCCACTGATTGAAATACTTACTGCTGTTGCCTCAATAATAGTTGCCTGGCACTTCGGTATCACTTTGCAAACACCGGCCATGCTAATCTTTACCTGGATACTGATCGCATTAGTATTGATCGACATCAAAAAACAGTTATTACCAGATAATATAACGCTGCCACTTATGTGGCTGGGTATTTTTATTTCATTATTTAACCTGTTCATTAATCTACAGGGCAGTATTATCGGTGCAATTGCAGGGTATCTGGTGTTATGGAGCGTGTTCCAGTTGTTTAAACTTGTTACCGGAAAAGAAGGCATGGGGTATGGTGACTTCAAACTACTGGCGGCACTTGGGGCATGGGGCGGCTACACACTATTACCACAAATTATCCTGATTTCATCGGTAATCGGTTCCATTTTTGGTATTAGTATGATTCTGCTTAAACTGTCCAGGAAACAGCAACCGATTCCTTTTGGCCCTTATCTGGCAATCGCCGGCTGGATTGCATTAATGTGGGGGGATAAAATTAACCAGCAGTATCTCCATTTCCTTCAATAAATATGTTGAAAATAGGTTTAACTGGCGGCATCGGCAGCGGTAAAACAGAGGCTTCAACCTGTTTTGCACAACAAAATATACCAATCATTGATACTGATGTCATTGCCCGTGAGCTGGTTACACCCGGTTCATCCGCACTAAAAGAAATTCAACAGCACTTTGGCGCGTCTGTTATTAATCACGATCGCACGCTAAATCGCCATAAACTGGCACAGATTGTTTTTAACCATCCAACACAGAAAAAAACACTGGAAGCCATTCTGCACCCCAGAATTAATGATGCAATCAGGCAACGTTTACGCCAGCTTGCCGATCTCACTCCGCCACCGCTCTATGCCATTATTGTTATTCCCCTATTAATTGAAAATATGAAGAAAAACAGCGGGGGAAAACCTGAAGAAAACTCACTATTACAGATGGTTGACCGTATTCTGCTCGTCGATACATCAGAGGCTGCACAGATAGCACGGGTGCAACAGCGTGACCAGCGACCACCGCAGGCTATACAGCAGATACTCAATACTCAGGCAACACGTAGCGAGCGTCTGGCAAAAGCAGACGATATTGTGCATAATGATGGTGATCTGTTACAACTTAACCAGCAAATTCAGACTTTGCACCGGAAATATCTGCAATTAGCCTCACAAACTATCACCAGATAATTTTCAGTACCCGAAAAAAGTGTAGAATGCGCGATCAATCTTCCCCTGCAATAACGACAATTACGCTATGGCGATTACACTATTGTGAGCAACAATCTGGTTTTTGAACAGCCTGTTAGTGAAAAAGTTCGGGCTTTTCTGCGCCTTGAAAAACTGTTTCAACAGTATGCTTTTCATCTAAAACATTGTTGCGACTGGAATAATATGATTGCCATTGATTCCATTATTGAAATCATGGCTTTTACTTCTCGTAGTGATATCAAACTTGAGGTACTAAAAGAACTGGAAAGGCAACATTCCCGGCTCGAGCGCCTGATTGAACGCCCGCAAATTGACCATAAGCAACTGTCATCGCTGCTGAAAAATTTACAACGCTGTATCGGTGAATTACAAACCATTAAGGGACATATCGGACAACCAGTCAAGAATATTGACCTGATTATGGCCATTCAACAGAAAAGCTCCGTTCCCGGCAGCATCTGTGACTTTGATCTGCCTGCATTCAAACACTGGCTATATCAGCCAAGGGATAAACGCCATAAAGATCTGGAAAAGTGGTTCCAGCCTTTTGTTCATCTTGACCGTTCAATCCAGTTAATGCTGGATGTCATTCGCCAGAGCACAGAAGAAACTGACGAAATAGCCGAAAATGGTTTTTTCCAGAAGCCGCTGGATACCAGCCAGTCGATTCAGCTATTACGCATTTCTATTGCACCAGAGAACATCTGTTACCCGGAAATCAGTGCTGGCAAGCATCGCTTCTCCATCCGTTTTATGCAGAATGACGACCCCTGTGTACGACCGGAACAATGTAAGCAGAATGTTAAATTTAGCTTGCAGATGTGTGCAATTTAAGCACTAGATCTGATATTCTTTACTTCGCACCGCCCACCTCACTATGAATACTGATAAGTTAGCCATTGATTTTATTATAATTATTTCCGCTTATTTAATCGGTTCTATCTCCACTGCTATTATTAGCTGCAAATTACTTAAGCTGCCCGATCCACGCAAAACTGGCTCGAATAACCCCGGCGCCACCAATGTACTACGTTCCGGTGGAAAAAAGGCCGGTGCCATTACGCTGGCGGGAGATATGTTAAAAGGGTTATTGCCCGTACTTATTGCTTCACAGTTACCGATAACCACTACTGTACTGGCGGCAACCGGCTGTGCGGCTTTTCTCGGGCACGTATTTCCGGTTTATTATGGTTTTAAAGGCGGCAAAGGCGTTGCTACCTTTTACGGAGTTTTACTGGGGTTTCACTGGCTAAGTGGTGTGAGTGCGTTGATTATTTGGGGCTTAGGTGCTTTAGCATTCAGAATTTCATCACTGGCAGCATTAATTTCTATTTTCTGTGCGCCATTTATTGTCTGGTTCTTTACTCATTCTCCGCCATTATCAGCCTGTGTATTATTGATGGCTATACTGATTTACTGGCGCCATCGTAGCAATATTCGTAATCTGCTCAATGGCAGTGAAAATAAAATAGGCCCTAAAAATCAGACAAAACAGAATTAATCGCTGATAATTCCTGCATAGACCAACGTGCTCTGGCATCAATTTCCAGAGGCTGCGTCTGCCCGGCCTGCAAACGCAAACAGCCAACCAGCGCAATCATGGCACCGTTGTCCGTACAGAATTCCACTGCCGGATAAAACAGCTCCCCCCCCAGTTCATCAAGCTGCTGTTGCATTTTTTCACGTAGATACTGATTCGCACTAACGCCTCCGGCAATCACCAGACGCTTACAGTGCTGCTGTTTCAGTGCGCGCAGTGATTTAATCATCAGCGTATCCACCGCTGCTTCTTCAAATGCACGTGCTATATCTGCCGTGTCCTGTTGCCCCAGCGAAACAGCACCCGGGTTATTGGCTTTTTTCGCCAGCTTCATCATGGTATTGAGCGCATGTGTTTTAAGACCGCTGAAGCTAAAATCCAGCCCTGGTCGATTAATCATCGGTCGGGGGAAATGGTGTGCATCTGCCCGACCCTTACGCGCCGCTGCCGCTAACGCCGGCCCGCCTGGATACCCCAGACCGAGCAGTTTGGCTGTTTTATCAAACGCCTCCCCGGCAGCATCATCCAGGCTCTGACCCAACAGAGTGTACTGTCCTACTCCTTCGACATAAGCCAGTAGCGTATGTCCACCGGAAACCAGTAATGCGACAAAGGGAAAGGCTGGTGGTACTTCCTCCAGCATCGGCGCCAGCAAATGCCCTTCCATATGATGCACTTCAACCGCCGGTATTGCCAGCGCCCATGCCAGTGAACGACCGACTGAGGCACCAGACATTAATGCGCCAATCAACCCTGGTCCGGCAGTATAGGCGATGCCGTCAAGTTCGGTTTTATTCACCCCGGCCTGTTGTAAGGTCTGCTCGATTAATGGAATCAGATAGCGGATATGGTCACGCGAAGCCAGCTCCGGTACCACACCACCATACTCAGCATGCAGGGCGATCTGACTATGTAACGCATGCGAGAGCAGACCTTTTTCACTGCTATAAAGCGCGACCCCGGTTTCATCACAGGAGCTTTCGATACCTAAAACAATCATTATTTTTTAAAATAGTAGTAAATAGCAAACAGATACTTTGGGATTTTATCCAGAATGCGATATAATACGTGGTTTCACCGCAGACTTGCGGATTTTTTTACGCCTTATTTTTTATATGGTCGATTATTTTATGTGGTCAATAGCCAAGAGCTGATTGGTCACCAAAAGTTGAGAATACAATATGCCCGCTATACGAGTTAAAGAAAACGAGCCTTTCGACGTTGCCCTGCGCCGTTTCAAACGTTCCTGCGAGAAGGCTGGAGTCCTTACCGAAATCCGCAAGCGTGAAGCTTACGAAAAACCCACCACAGAACGCAAGCGTAAAGCTGCTGCTGCGGTAAAACGCCATCTAAAAAAACTGTCCAAGGAACGTAATAAATTTGCCCGTTCCCCTCACCAGCGTCGCCATTGAGCCTATAATATACGGCCT
>CAYXNL010000055.1:0-8996 GCA_964466455.1 uncultured Thiotrichaceae bacterium | reverse complement strand
CACGTTCTATGCCCTATAATCTTCCCCTCCAAATTTCGGGATTTCTGCTGCCATGACTAGTTTAAAAAATGATTGTTTTATCCGCGCACTTCTCAACCAGCCCGTTGACCGTACCCCGATATGGATTATGCGTCAGGCCGGACGATACCTGCCTGAATACCGCGAGCTGCGCACCAAAGCTGGCGATTTTATGACCCTGTGCAGCACACCTGAGCTGGCCTGTGAAGCTACCCTGCAACCCGTGCGCCGATTTGATATTGATGCGGCCATTATCTTTTCTGATATTTTAACTATTCCCGATGCAATGGGGCTGGGTTTATACTTTTCGGAAGGGGAAGGCCCTAAATTTAAAACGCCGGTAACGTCATCTCAGGATATTAACAAACTGATTATTCCCGACCCGGCCGGAAAGTTAAAGTACGTAACGGATGCCATTTCCCTTGCCCACAAAGAACTGGACGCTAAAATCCCGTTAATTGGTTTTGCCGGTAGCCCGTGGACACTGGCAACTTATATGGTTGAAGGTGGCAGCAGTAAAAATTTCACAAAGATCAAAGCATTGCTGTTTGAAGACCCGGTCTCTGCACACAGATTATTAGATAAACTTGCGCTTTCTGTCGCCAGCTATCTGAACGCTCAGATTGAAGCCGGCGCCCAGGCGGTAATGATTTTTGATAGCTGGGGTGGCGCGCTCACTACCCGTCATTATAAAGACTTCTCACTACAGTATATGCACCGGATTGTTGACCAGCTCACCCGTGAAAAAGCGGGTCTGCCGGTACCAGTTATTCTATTTACCAAAGGTGGCGGTATGTGGTTACCGGAAATCGCATCAACTGGTTGCGATGCCATCGGACTGGACTGGTCGGTTGATTTAAAACATGCCCGCCAACAGGTTGGTGAACAGGTGGCGTTACAGGGAAATATGGATCCCGCTATTATGAGCACCCAGCCTGAAATAATTCAAAAAGAAGTCGCCGCTATTCTTGCCGATTTTGGCAATGGCTCCGGCCATGTGTTTAACCTCGGTCATGGCATAACCCCGGATATTCCAACCGATAATGTTGCCGCACTGGTCGATGCCGTGCATGATTTAAGTGAACCGTATCACCGCTGAGAAAACTACTAGCTGAACGAGCAGCCTGACTGGATGAACCGGCCTGACCAGATAAGCTGACTAAAGGGCATCTCTATTAATTGATGACGGCCTCTGGCTTTAATCAATTAATAGAGGCGCCCTAATAATAGAGGTACCCTAAAATAACTGTTCTGGTATCGGTTCACCATTGCCCCCACCCACACTGGTCGCAGCACCTTTTTTCAGCTGCGGAACATTCTCTTTTCTAAAAATTTCAAAGATTGTATTCGTATCCTGATCGGTTGCCGCTTCTCCTGTTTTGGCATCAATTTTTACCGTAACCAGCCCATCAGGTCGTGGCAAATGTCTTTCCGGTTTGCCCTGCAATGCAATCCGCATATAATTAATCCATATAGGCAGGGCTGCTCTGGAACCGGTTTCATTACTACCTAGTGATTTTGATTGATCGAACCCCACCCATACATTAGCAACCAGATCAGGATTGTAGCCATTAAACCAGGCATCGTGCTGATCATTCGTGGTGCCGGTTTTGCCGGCAAGATCAGTTCGATGCAGAACCCGCGCACGTCTGCCGGTTCCCCTGAGAATGACATCCTCCAGAATAGAGTTCATCTGATAGGCTAATCTTGGCTCAAGTGTGCGCTGCGCCTGTATTGGTAACTTACCCATCACATCTTCATCGCCCGTTGCATTTGCCGAAGGCAAGCTGTTACGCTTTGCCAGTACACAGGAAGTACAGGCCACAGCCGGATTCGCATCATACAACATCCCGCCATAGGTATCTTCAATACGTTGAATAAAATAGGGTTTAATTAAATAACCACCATTAGCAAATACAGAAAAAGCACGTGACATTTCGATCGGGCTTAACTCACAACTCCCCAGAGCAAGAGATAAATCATGGGGTAATTCACTGGGTTTGAAGCCGAATTTTTTTGCAAAATTAATCGCGTAGCCCACCCCGATAGATCGCAGAATACGAATCGATACCAGATTACGTGAGGTATACAGCGCTCTTCTCAACCGCGTAGGACCGAAGAACCTGCCACTGTAATTTTCCGGGCGCCAAGTTTCCTCCAGTGCAGAATCTTTAAATACAACCGGCGCATCATTAATTAATGTGGCAGGAGTATAGGACTTTGCCAACGCAGCAGAATAAATAATCGGTTTAAACCCTGAACCAGCCTGACGCCTTGCCTGCATAACCCGATTGAATTTACTATGGTGAAAATCAAAACCACCAATTAGTGCTCGGATTGCACCATTATTGGGGTCCAGTGATACCAGCGCCCCCTGTACTTCCGGTATTTGTGCCAGCCGCCAGCCTGCCTGATTTCGTGGCTGAAGCCAGATTACATCACCGGGCTTAAGTACGTCTGAAACTTTTTGTAATACTTTCCCCAGACGATTAACACTAATATATCGTCTTGCCCAGCGAATACCGTCCCAGTACAGCGGAACCTGTTCGCCACTTTTCAACAAAACGGTTGCCACCAGTTTCTGCCTAACAGATTCAGCCGGTTGCTGGTTAACAGCTCCAGACGGTTGTGTCTGTTTCTGCTCATCCGGCTTAACGGTATCATCAATGCTTAACACCAGTGCGGGTTTAAAACGGCCATAATCGTCATCGTTTTCCAGCACTGTTTTCAATGATTCAACCGATTTACCACTGATATCGACATGACGCACAACACCACGATAACCATGGCGCTGATCATAATCTACCAGCCCTTTCCAGAGACTGTCATTCGCCGCGATTTGCAACCGGTTTTTTAACGTAGTGAAGACCCTCAAGCCTTTTGTATAGGCTTTACCGCCAAATTGTCTAACCATTTCCGCACGCACCATTTCATCAACATAAGGGGCGTGCAAAGTGATATCACTACGGTGACGGCTCGCCGTTACCGGTGTTGATTTCGCCTGATCATAGTCTGCCATGGTGATATAACCCAGACGTTGCATCCGTAAGAGTACATAATTGCGTCGAAGTATTGCCCGATCCGGATTGACTATCGGGTTATAGGCAGAAGGTGCCTTGGGCAGACCGGCAATCATTGCAATTTGCGGTAGAGAAAGTTCATCCAGCGCCATCCCATAATAGACCTGTGCCGCAGCGGCTACACCGTATGCACGATTGCCAAGATAAATTTTATTGAGATAAAGCTCAAGGATTTTTTTCTTGCTCAGTTCATGTTCTATTTTTAAAGCCAGTAGAATTTCATTTAATTTACGTAAATAGGTTTTTTCACTGCTTAAATAAAAGTTGCGCGCAAGCTGCATGGTAATCGTGCTGCCACCCTGACCGCGTTGGCCGGTTTTTATCAAATTAATCACCGCGCGTATTATTCCCTGATAATCAACACCTGGATGATGATAAAAACGATCGTCTTCTGCGGAGAGAAATGCATCCTGCATTTTTAGAGGAATTTCATCCAGTTTTTTCGGCGTTCTTCTTTTCTCACCAAATTCACCCATTAATGCACCGTCACTGCTATATATACGTAGCGGGACCTGTAACTGAACATTACTTAAGCCTTTAATCGAGGGAAGTTTTGGATTCAGATATAAGTACCCACCAATGGCTGTTATGGCAGACAGGGCAGATAAAACAAGAAAAATAATAAAACTAACTTTAATCAGTCGCAATGTTCTGTTCCTGTGACAGGTTATGAAAGATAAAAAACAAATTCAGGTAACGAAGTATAAGGCTTTAGTGTAAATTAATCGACAATACTAACTAGTATTTTTGAGCACTTACAGCTAATATTTAATGCAAATTATGCAAATTTTTTAATATATATTCTATAACTACATTAAAATAATAATGTACTAGGGGAAATAGTGTGCTCCTGTTTCAGCGCAAAAAACCGATTATCCTGGGTCTGGATATCAGTTCAACATCAGTAAAGTTACTTGAACTGGTTGCAGATGATGATAATTATCGTGTCCAGAGCCTGGCGGTAGAACCTCTACCGGACAATGCTGTGGTGGACAAAAGTATTCATGATGTCGAAGCCGTTGGTAATACGATTCAAAAAGCGGTAAAACGTTCAGGCACCAGAGCAAAAAATGCTGCCGTTGCCGTTGCCGGTTCAGCCGTTATTACCAAAATCATTACCATGCCCGCTGGTCTGGATGAAAATGAGCTCGAAGTACAGATAGAGATGGAGGCAGACCAGTATATTCCTTATCCGCTTGAGGAAATTAATCTGGACTTCGAAGTGCTGGGTCCTACAGAAGATAATCCGGAAACGGTAGATATTCTGTTGGCAGCTTCGCGCAGTGAAAATATCGAGCTCCGCTCTGCGGCTCTGTCACTAGGGGGGTTAACTCCAAAAATTGTTGATGTAGAAGCCTATACCATTGAAAATTCCAGTAAACTAATCAACACTCAGGTAATCAACGACCAGGCAGATAATGCGTCTGCTGAAACGACCACGATCGCCATCATTGATATTGGTGCCACCATGACCAGCCTCAATGTTGTGGAAAACAACCGCCTTATCTATACCCGTGAACAGAGTTTTGGTGGCAAACAGTTAACCGAAGAGATTATGCGTCGTTACGGTCTTGCTTATGATGAAGCCGGTCGGTTAAAAAAGGAAGGGGGGCTACCCGATAACTATATCCCGGAAGTTCTGGAACCTTTTAAAGAAACGATTGCACAGCAGGTCAGCCGTTTCCTGCAGTTTTTCTATACTTCAGGACAACACAATAGTGTTAGCCTGATTGCTCTCGCCGGTGGCTGCGCATCCATCCCCGGTATTGATGAGCTGGTTGAAAATGAACTGGATACGCCGACGGTTATTGCCAATCCCTTTTCCAGAATGACTTTATCCTCAAAGGTGAACCCACAGGCTCTGAGCAATGATGCACCCTCGCTGATGATTGCCTGTGGTCTTGCCATGAGGAGTTTTGACTAATGGCTCATATTAACCTCCTTCCGTGGCGCGAAGAACAGCGCAGGGAACAGACCCGACAATTTATAACGATTGCGGCATTATGCGTGATCCTGACGCTGGCTGTTCTTCTCCTTGTTCACGTCAGCTTCAACAATCAGATTGATTATCAAAACCGGCGTAATACCCTGCTACAAAAAGAAATTAATGTACTGAATCTTTCACTGAAGCAAATTTCAACTCTGGAAGGGACCAGAGATAAACTTCTTTCGCGCATGGATATTATCCAGTCATTACAACAACAGCGGCCGCAGATCGTGCATTTGTTTGATGATCTTGTGCGCACTGTTCCAGACGGGATCTATCTAACCAGTATTACCCAAAATGGTGGCAAACTGACTATAAAAGGGATAGCGGAATCCAACGGACGAGTGTCCGCCTACATGAGAAACATTGATGCTTCACCATGGATGTCCACACCTAAATTACAGGTTATTGAAACCCGTAAGGGTCGTTCACACAGTAATAACTTTACCTTAACCACATCATTAACTTTTCCTGATAAAAATAAAAACAAGGGAGATAAAAGCTGATGAATCTCTCTGAAATACAACTTGAAGATCTGGATATTGAGGACCTCAAAAAAATTGGTAGCGCCCCACTGCCTGTTAGAATTATCGTTATCATATTACTCTGTATTCTTGTTGCTGTGGCAGGATACTTTCTGGATACAACGGGACAGGTTTCAGAATTAAACAACGCGGTAAAAAAAGAAACAACCCTACGTAAAACATTTGTTGAAAAGCAGGCTAAAGCGGCTAATCTGGATGCCTACAAGCAACAGTTGAAAGAAATGCGCACTTCCTTTGGTACTTTATTGCGCCAGTTACCAAACCAGACTGAAATCGAAACCTTACTTACTGATATTTCACAGACGGGCATTTCCAGCGGACTTAAAATCGACTATTTTAAACCAGTAGGATTACAGCCAAAAGAATTTTATTCCGAATACCCGATTAAACTGAAAGTAACCGGGCATTTCCATGAATTTGCCAAATTTATCAGTGGGGTAGCTGCTCTTCCACGTATTGTTACCGTGCGGGATATCGACATCAAACCCGTATCAAAAACCAAAGACGCGGAACTGACAATGGAATTAACCGCGGTCACCTATCAGTACCTTGATGAGAAAGATCAGGGGGCTAAAAAATGAAACTATTATCTACTACTATTCGGTTATGTCTCTATAGTACCCTGCTCGTACTATCCGCCTGTAGTCGTAATATGAGTGATCTTCATGCTTTTATCGCCCAGACAAAATCTTCCAATGTTGGTAGTGTAAAACCTATCCCCCAGTTTCAGCCATATGAAAGTTTTACCTATTCAGCCGCCGGTCTGCGTGACCCCTTTGTTGATGATATTAATATTGATAAAGAGCGCCACACGAGCAATAACCGGATAAATCCTGATTCCAACCGACCCAGGGAAGAACTGGAAAATTTCCCGCTTGATACCCTTAGTATGGTCGGCACAATTAAACAGAAAAACACATTATGGGGCCTGATTAAAGACCCGCAGAATGTCGTTCACCGGGTTCAGGTTGGTAATTATATGGGAAAAAATGATGGTCATATCGTCTCCATCGATGACTCATCCATACACCTTGTTGAAATTGTTCCTGATGGTCTTGGCGGTTACATAGAACGAGATGCCTCCATTGCAATTGGTGGCAAATAAACCAGTTGGGTTAAAGTTATGCAGAAAACAATAATAAACACCTTTCAAAGCGGACTTAATATGTTATTTAAGAAACAATTCAGACCTCATGTGTTTGCATTATTACAGCTTTGCCTGTTACTGGTATTCATTCCGGTAAATAGCGCCATTGCTGGCGAAAATACAATAACAGATATTCAATATTCAACACTACCGGGGAATCGGCTGCAAATAGCATTAAAAATGAGTAACCATGCGGTCAAGCCACTTAGTTTTACCATTAATAAACCTGCCCGCCTTGTTTTTGATTTTGCTGATACCGCAAGTAATCTGCCCAGACATCCTCAGCCTGTTGGTATCGGTGTAGCACAATCGCTTATCGCTATTTCAGCTAAAACAAAAACACGGGTCATTCTGAATGTAACGGAAGTCGTTCCCTTCCAGGTTAGCACGCAGGGTAAGAATGTTTTAATCACACTGAGCAATGACGCTTCATCAACCGTATTTGCAGGGTCTACTACCGCTACAGCTAATGAAGAAACCACCGATAGCAATCGATTCTCCAGTGATACGCATAGCGTCAAAAAAATTGATTTTCGTCGTGGTGAAAACGGTGAAGGTCGTGTCATTATCACCCTTAGTGATGCACATATCCCAATGGATATCAGTAAGGAATTCGGCAAGGTTGTAGTGAAATTTATCGGCACGAAATTACCAGATAAACTTCGTCAGACACTGGACGTACTAGATTTTGCCACCCCTGTTAAATCAATCAGCAGCTTCGAGAAAGGTAACAATGTTCGCCTTGAAATTACGCCGGTTAATAACAACTATGAATACATTGCCTATCAGACAAACAATCTCTTTACCATAGAATTCAAACCTATCAGTAAAGCAAAACTTGCGAAAGATAAAAAAACAAAATTTGGTTATACCGGTGAGCGCCTGTCACTGAATTTTCAGGATATTCCAGTACGGGCAGTATTACAGTTAATTGCCGACTTTACCGGTCTGAATGTAGTGGTCAGTGATTCGGTAAAAGGCAACCTGACTATACGTCTGAAAAATGTTCCCTGGGACCAGGCACTGGATATTATTCTGAAGGCAAAAGGTTTATCTGAACGCCGATCAGGTAATGTTCTACTTATCGCGCCAAGTGAAGAGATTGCTGCCCAGGAAAAAATAGACATGGAGGCACAAAAGTCAATGACTGATCTTGCCCCGATTCACAGTACATTTTTTAATATTAATTTTGCTAAAGTGGATGAAATTGCAAACATACTTACCGGTGATACAGGCACAGGCAGTGGTGATAACACCGGTACAACTAATAACAGCAGCGATACCAATGGTAATACAAACGGGATATTAAGTGACCGTGGCACACTGATTGTCGATAAACGTACCAACACATTGATTGTAAAAGATACGGACAAGGTTATCAGTGAAGTTCGCCGTATTCTGGAAAAACTGGATGTGCCGGTACGTCAGGTCATGATTTCCTCACGTATTGTTATTGCCACAGACTCATTCACCAAGGAACTGGGCGCCCGCTTTGGTGTTACTGACGCACGAGCTACATCAAAAGGTTTTGGCACAACCAGTGGTACCTTTGCCGGCACCGATGCCATTGCAGCCAGTGGTCTTACAAATATTGCCAGTGGCGGCAGCCCCGAACCATTTACACTGCCAACGGGTACCCAGGCGGCAGACCGGCTGAACGTGAATCTGGCCACTACGGGTAAAGCCGCTGGTAGCATTGCGTTTGCCATACTCAGTGGTAGTTCACTAATTGATCTCGAAATTTCCGCCCTGCAGGCAGAAAACAAAGGTGAAATCGTCTCCAGTCCACGCGTGATTACGGCTGACAGACACAAGGCTCGTATTGAGCAGGGCGTAGAAATTCCTTATCTGTCGGCTGCATCCAGTGGTGCTACCCAGGTTCAGTTTAAAAAAGCAGTATTAAGTATCGAGGTAACCCCACAAATAACACCGGACGATCAGGTAATACTGGACCTGACTGTCAACAAGGATTCCGTTGGTGAGGTCTTTGCCGGCACGCCCAGCATTGATACCCGTGAAGTTTCTACACAGGTACTGGTAAATAACGGTGATACCGTTGTTCTGGGTGGTATTTATGAACAGGTCAAGAACCATCAGGTTGATAAAGTCCCCCTGCTGGGTGATATTCCCGTATTAGGCTACCTCTTCAGACGTACGCTGAAAAGCAACCAGCAACGTGAACTGCTTATTTTTGTTACACCGAAAATTCTGAAAGATAC
>CAYXNL010000054.1:0-14719 GCA_964466455.1 uncultured Thiotrichaceae bacterium | reverse complement strand
GCCGTGCCGTCGGGCTTGAATCGCCACACCGTGAGCGGGGACGCGGTGTGGCCGGTGACGAGGATATGGCCGTCGGTGGTGAGCGAGAGTCCGGTACCCTCGGCCTGGGTATTGAGCGGGGCAACCACGATGCCGGTGCCCGCCGTACCGAAGCCGGTATCGAGCGTGCCGTCGGGCTGGAAGCGCGCGAGCACCATGTCGAAGGTGGTAAGTCCCGCGTCATCGACCTCGCCGGCGGCGAGAATCCGGCCCTGGCTGTCCACGGCGATGGCGTTGAAATTCAGGTAGCCGCCGGTGAAGCCGACCTGGTCGGCGGTCAGGGTGATTGTCCCGTTGCCGCCGATCGCGGGATCGAGCGTACCGTCGGATTTATAGGCGACAATCGCACCGCCCCAACTCGGGGTGGAATCTTTATAGACCCCTGCCCACAGGATGTCGCCGTTGAGCGGGTTCATGGCCGCGGCGTAGGGGGTAATGGAAGTGCCGATAGAGTTGAAGTCAATAATCGCCGGCGTGCCGTTGTTGAAGGTGGTATCGATAGTGCCCGGTGTGGCGAGGGCCGGCAGGGCCGCGAGACTCAGCATGAGTGCAGTCAGGGTGGAGACCAGGAAACGAAGTTTTAAATGGGATTTCATTGGAATGTCCTTTTGTAAATTGCAGTAGTCATTTATCGCTTTTTGTTGTAACACCACAATCTTATCAACCAGGAGGTGACCGATAGGTTACCGATTGGACAAAAGAGAGACTATTTTCGTATGCATTCCCACGTGGAGCAGGAACGAGAATAAAATAGTGTAACTATTCAGCATAATTATCAGGGAACCTACATGTGTTACTCACTTCCCCAAATAACTTAAGCTGGACAATGGTTGGCGACCTCGCCCCAGTAGGCTGAATAGTTACAAAGTAGTCAACGTAACTGCTCATGATTACAGGAGAAAGTAAGATGAAAGACTATAAAAAATCAAAAAAAAGAGCAGATGTATCAATTGGCGAATCTGTTCGAATTATTCGTGAATTACAGGAATTAAGCCAAAATAAACTGGCATCAATAACGGGGATACCCCAGTCAACTCTTTCAGCAATAGAGAATGATAAAATAAATTTAGGTGTAGAAAGAGCAAAGGTATTGGCCAGGGCTTTAAAGTGCCATCCTGCAGTTCTGGTTTTTCCTGGCTGGGATATAAATCAGGAAAAAGCGGCATAACTCATCCAGCGGGACTTTCAGAGGTTCTGATAAGGGCGATAAAAGCCAGCAAAATATATTACGTTTCATGATCTACTCCTCGTTTAACCACTCTTGCGGCGTGCTGTTATTTGTCTACCCCCTGCCTGTTGCGGCCGAGGTGACAGATAGGGTACGGATTGGAAAATAGAGAACAGGGCGGGGTGCGGATCAACTTCACTGATCCGCACCACACTCCTTACCGCCAGCTTCCTGTTGTGGTGACGGAGTAGGGGAACGAACCCGCCGTTACTGTAGCCGGAGTCATGGGCTTCAGATTACCGTTGACCCCGAGGGTATATTGCGACACGGTATTATCACCGATGTTCGCCACATAGGCGTATTGGCCCGAGGGATCGACGGTGACAGAGATGGGCTTCACGCCCGCTGGTATTGTGGCTTTGGGGGTCATATCCACCAGGCTGCCGTCGGCACCGATGGTGTATTGCGACACGCTGTCGTCAATCCAGTTCACCACATAGGCATATCGTCCCGAGGGGTCGACAGTGACGGACTGGGGACCCGTCGCCGGTACTGTGGCGTTGGGGGTCATGGCCGTCAGGCTGCCATCGGCTCCGATAGTGTACTGCGACACGGTGTTATCACCGATGTTTCCCACGTAGACGTAGTGGCTCGAGGGGTCAACGGTAACAGAGGTGGGTCTCGCGCCCGCCGGTACCGTGGCGTTGGGAGTCATGGCCGTCAGGCTGCCGTCGGCACCGAGGGTGTATTGCGATATGGTGCCGTTGCCTCCATTGCCTACCTCAGCCACATAGGCGTATTGACCCGAGGGGTCAACGGTGATGGATTCGGGGAATATGCCCGCCGTTACCGTGGCCGGGTTCATGGGCTTCAGATTACCGTTGGTGCCGATGGTGTATTGCGATATGGTGTCGCCCATGTAGTTCACCACATAGGCGTAGCGACCCGAGGGGTCAACGGTGACGAAAGCGGGGAACAAACCCGCCGTTACTGTAGCCGGAGTCATGGCCGTCAGACTGCTATCCGTACCGATGGTGTACTGCGACACGGTGCCGCCATCGTTTGCCACATAGGCATATCGTCCCGAGGGATCGACGGTGACGGAGACGGAGTAAGAGCCACTGCCCGCCGTTACCGTGGCCGGGTTCATGGGCTTCAGGCTGCCATCGGCGCCGATGGTGTACTGCGACACGGTGTTGCTGCTGCCGTTCGCCACATAGGCGGACTTCGGCACGGCGACCACCGGGCTTGCACCCTGGCTTATGGCCAGAGAGACGGGATCCGGCGCGGTGACCATAGCCGGACTCAATGGCGAGAGACTGCCATCGGTGCCTATTGTATACTGCAAGGCGGCGAATTTATTCACCACGTAGGCATACTGTCCACTCGGGTCGACGGCGATGAAAACAGGAGCAAACCCCGCTGGGACCGTGGGAGTGGCCATCGCCGTGAGGCTGCCATCAGCCCCTATGGTATATTGTGAGACGGTGCCACCGTCGTTGTGATTTACTGCGTAGGCGTACTTGCCGCTCGGGTCGATGGTGATAGAGGTGGGGTAGAAGAGCAACCCCGCCTTGACCGTGGGAGTGGCCATCGCTGTGAGGCTGCCGTCAGCCCCTATCGTATATTGCGACACGGTGCCGTTGGGGGCTACATCGTTTGTCACGTAGGCGTATTTGCCACTCGGGTCAACGGTGACAGAGACGGGATTCGTGTCCGTTGTCGGTGTGGTCGTGGTGATAGGTGTCAGACCACCATCCGTGCCGATGGCGTATTGCGACACGGTGTCGCTGCCGCTGTTCGCCACATAGGCGTACTTGCCACTCGGGTCAACGGTGACAGAGACAGGAGCCGTCCCCGCCATAACCGTGGGAGTAGCCATCGCTGTGAGGTGGCCGTTGGCACCAATCTTATACTGCAAGATGTTGTTGTTATCCTTGTTCGCCGCATAAACATACCGGCCACTCGGGTCAACAGTAACAGAACTGAGATGCCACCCCCCCGCGACCGTAACGGCGGCCGGACTCATGGCCGTCAGGCTGCCGTCAGCACCAATCGTATATTGCGAAATGGCACCCCCTGTCATGATATCGTAGCCGACCGCCACGTAGGCGTACTTGCCACTCGGGTCAAGGGTGACAGAAACGGGCGTCCCCCCCGCCGTAACCTTGCCGGTGTATTTCAGACGGCCAGTGGTGGCGTCCACGACATAGGTCGAAACACTGCTGTCACCCTTGTTGACGACATAGGCAAAACGCGGGAAGACGAGAGCCGCACTGGGGGGTGTTGTCGTACCGGGTGTGCCGGGTGTACCGCCCCCGCCTCCGCCACAGGCGGTCAGACTTAAAGCGGCGATGATGGCCAGCAAAAAAAATATACTACGTTTCATAATCTACTCCTCTGTTTAACCGCTCTTGCGGCGTGCTGTCAGGAAAAATACAGCGTTTTTAATTCTTTTTAGAGTGGGCCACCCTTTCCTGTCCAATAGGTATCATGTGACTGACAGGTCAATGTGGTTCCATTACAGACGTCGGTATTTGTCGGCACTGTGGGCGTCACCACGTTGTTCAAATCCGGCACTGTTATGCCCCACCTGATCTTGAGCAGTTTCACTGCCGGATCAAGATAATAAGCGATGGCCTGGAAGAGATTACCGCCAGGCTCACGCCAGCGAATCACCATGGTTCCTGACGTGGAACCAGGACTGACCGGGCTAATGACGTCACCAAAGTACTCCCCGTATGGTTTGGCCGGAGTACCCTCTATCGCGACGATATAATTCTGCTCAGGTGAGTAATAGAAAGACGGGTCGTATACGGGTCCGCCCTTCTGAATTTTGAATATCGAAAACATCTGATCACACTTCGGATCCTTATATGGCAAGCAGGTTGTATCAGATCTCTCCCACCACCCTCCAAGACCTGCATAAATGGATGAATAATCGTAACGTTTTACAAGCGGCCTGGTGTACAGAACCAATTCGGAGCGGGCCAGCCAGGCCGAAATCCAGGGTTGATCAAAACGGAAGGAGTCAGGATCATTAAAGTCAGCAACTATCGTACCTAACAGTTTGTCCTGGATGGACTGAGGCAATAAGTGGTACATCGGGATTTCCCCACCTTCTTTTGCTTCCAGATTCATATCGTTGATGGTGTATTCCATTTGTGCCCAGGGCACGGCTTCTATACTTCCCCAGCCAGTGTAGTATCCGGGGTAACCTGGGACTTCGGTCATTCGTATTTGAGGCTGGGCAATTTCATCACCCATGTTAAGAATGACTGGAGCGCCCGTTATCAGATTTTTTCCAACCGTAGTGTCCAGATTGGGATCACTGTACCCACTGGAAATAATCTTTTGTCGCAAAGTTTCAGAGACCCCCTGTAAATGGCCGAAACTGAGTCGGTATCCGCAAAGCGTTCCATTAACATGCCATTGCCGGTTACCGAACGGGCTGGTGGTTGCTGAGGCGTCGATTGCTTCCACGTACACTTCTGACACCTCAAAGTCGTCATTGGGCGAGATATAGGTGGGGATCCTTAACTGGATGACAGAAAGAGGCAGTCCACAGACATCCCCTTTTTCACAGGTTCCGGGAATCAAACCATAATTCTTGAGTTCAGTCAGTTCACTTCGGTTTGACACAAGAAGCGCCATCCAGTTGGATTTGGCATCCCCCTCGGCATGTCCGGTGTAAGCTGGCACGTGCGCCCCCCAGGGACCGATCAACGTTTTGAGATAGCCACCAGTTGTCTGTATGCGCAGTTCTGTCGAAGACAGCAGGTAATTCACCGGGAAGTCGATTTGAATATCACTGGGTTTACATTGCGAACTTGGCGATGAAGACCCACCACCACAGCCACCGAGCGTCGTTATGATAACCCCAGCCAGGAAAATATAGAGTGGCGAAACAGGCATGTGCCAGGCAATTGATTTCATAATGTTTTTAATAACCGAGTGAAAGCGGTTAAAGATACGTCTAAACTATATCCTGAATCCGCAGGTTCAGAGCGGATACAACCCAGCAGGGTGCAATGACCGAAAGGCATTGCGTCGAATGCAATTTTCAACGGAGTGATGTGTACAGGTTTTACGAAGGCTAACATGCGGCGCAATACGCTCCACTATTGCATCCTACGG
This sequence comes from uncultured Thiotrichaceae bacterium, assembly GCA_964466455.1. GTDB lineage: Bacteria > Pseudomonadota > Gammaproteobacteria > SZUA-229 > SZUA-229 > S010-25. The sequence continues at coordinate 9,375 of CAYXNL010000054.1, read as the reverse complement.
CTGAATAACCGATACCCATCAGTAAACCTGTCATATTAAGTCGATACGTTTTCATCTTTCACCCCGGTTTTTATCTGGTTTAGTCTTCAACAACAGACAGCTTAAGCCCGATGAGGTGACAGATAGGTTACCGATTGGACAAAAGAGAGACTATTTTCGTATGCATTCCCACGCGGAGTAATCTGCTACAATCCAGAGCCCGGGCAGACGAACATCCCGCATGATATCCGCCCATCGTGTGAGGTAACCGATATGTGAGCGAAAGCAATGCTCTCTATCTGTAACATAAATCACATAAGAGAATGCTAATATATGCAATAATGCCTGTTCAGTACAAATCACGTCATTAATCACATAGAGAAAAAAGATGAAAATTTTTAGCATAATCGGAGTTTTTGCCGGCCTGGTCATCATGGGAAGCCTGTTAGCGGCTCACTTTACCGGTCAGATAGATCTGACAAAAATGAGCTGGTTATGGCTTACCTTCTTTGTTGGTGCCAACCTGTTTCAGATGGGTTTTACCGGTTTTTGCCCGGTGACCAAAGTATTTTATGCGATTGGCATTAAGGATCAACAATCTGGCTGCAAATTGTAGTTGACTACAAAAATTGGGGGTAAAACTAAAACGTGCGTATGAGCAGTCCAGCAAGAAGGATGGACAGCGCATCCTGGTTGACCGCCTGTGGCCCAGGGGTCTATCAAAAGATTCAGCACAGATAGATTTATGGTTAAAAAGTATTGCACCTTCAACCGAATTGCGTAAATGGTTTAATCATGACCCGGACAGGTGGGATGTGTTTAAAACACGCTACCTGGAAGAACTTCAAAAAAACAGAGCTGATACTGACCGCTTAGTAGATTTTATTGGCACTCAACCCGCTACGCTTGTATACGGTGCTAAAGATGAACGGATGAATAATGCGATGGTATTAAAAGAGTATCTTGATTCTTTATATTGTTGCTTTTCGGATGCTTGATAAAAACTGGTCGGAGTGAGAGGATTTGAACCTCCGACCACTACGTCCCGAACGTAGTACTCTACCAGGCTGAGCTACACTCCGATGGCGGGATTTTACTAGGGAATAGCGGGTCAAGTCTATAATATTCGAGCAACTCCTGAAAAAATAACCCATTCACTAATAACACTGATAGAAAAAATCACTTTTATCCGGGTTTTCCTGCGCGCAGACCATTCACCACAGCAAGTAACTCGCTGGATTCATGTACCAGTACCGGTAAAATCACCTTCGTTACAGCCACACAGCCATTACTCAATGGGGTAGGACTGCTGGATATCCATGACGTAAATCCAGCCTGCATTACTCTGCCCGGTGCGGGCTTTTTGTTGAATCATCTTCACTGCTTCTTTAACACAGTGGTCCTCACAGATTAATTCCATTTTTACTTCTGTTATGGTTTCCACGCCAAGCTCAATCGAGTAATCCTGTTCTTTTGCATCCAGCGCCTCCATCAGCATACCTTTAACATTAACAATAGAAAGACTGTTATAACTTTTGCCTTTTAATGCAGCAATGACATCCGCTACACGATTGCGGTGAATAAAAGCTTTTATCAGTTTCATTACTTTTTCTCCTCTATCTGGTGGTCTATAACCTGGTCTTTTTTCTGTTTACGAGTTTCCATCCATTCATAAATCACCGGTAACAGTATCAGTGTTAACAGGGTTGAGGTAATCAAACCACCAACGACTACCGTCGCCAGGGGACGCTGGGTTTCAGCACCCACCCCCGATGACAATAACATCGGGATTAAGCCCAGAATGGCTACACTGGCAGTCATTAAGACCGGTCGTAGTCGAAGCTCTGTGCCCTTGCGAACCGCATCGGCAACACTCATGCCTTTTTCACGCAGTTCATTGATAAAACTTATCAGCACAATACCATTTAACATCGCCACACCGAATACGGCAATAAATCCAATTGCCGATGGCACCGATAGATACTGATTACTAATGTACAAAGACACAATACCGCCAATGGTTGCAAACGGGACATTGGCAATAATCAACGTCGCATACTTTACAGAATTAAATGCGGTGTATAACAATACAAAAATAAAGAAAATAGTCAGTGGTACAATCACGGCCAGACGATGCATGGCACGTTGCTGATTTTCAAATGCGCCTCCCCATTCGATCCAGTAACCCGATGGGATAACCACCTTCTGTTTTATTGCGGCATTGGCCTCTTTCACAAAACCGTCCACATCCCGACCCCGTACATCCATCTGGATAACAGCATAACGTTGCAGTTGTTCACGACGGATAAAGGAATAGCCTTCGGCTACGGTCACATCCGCCACACGAGACAACGGCACAATTGCCCCGCTGGGAGTTTGTAATGGAATATTTTTTATTGCCTGCACGTTTACTTTTGATCGGGCATTTAACGGTGCGGTTATATCAAAACGTTTGACCCCGTCAATTAAGGTTGAGACACGCTCATCACCGATACCGGTACGAACAATTCTCAGCACATCGTCTGCACTAAGGCCATAACGGGCGAGCTGGGTACGGTTTACCTGAATACGGATTTGTGGTTTACCGATATTTGCCTCCAGCGATAGATCGGCCACACCAGGAACGGTAGCAACCGCATTTTTAATTTCCTCACTCAGACTATCGAGTTTGGCCAGGTCTTTACCATAAAGTTTGACCGCCAGCGTTGCCCGTACCCCGGAAATTAACTCTTCCACGCGCATTTGAATCGGTTGGGTAAAGGCGATCACCGATGTCGGAATGGCTTTTTCCAGCTTTTTACGCATGGCCTCGGCAAGTGACTCGAAGCTACGACTGGTTCCCCACTCGTCATGCGGTTTCAGTTCAGTATAAATTTCCATATAATTCACATCGGCTGTCTCACCTTTTTCGGCACGACCAATCATTGCCAGCGTGGTTTTTACTTCAGGGAATTGCGACAATACTTTTGATACTTTTTTGGAAATTTTTATCGACTGTTCCAGCGAGGTGGATGGAATCGAGGTCACCCGCCACATGATAGAGCCTTCCTGTAACTGTGGCATAAATTCCTTACCAAGGAGTGGATACAGAAGCAGGCTGGCAATTAAAAGAAACACTGACGACAGGACTACAATTTTTTTATTGACCAGTGACCAGACCAGCAATGGCAGATAACCACGTTTGATCCAGCGCATCAGCAGGGTATCGCGTTCCTCTTTTGGTTTAAGAATCAGTGCGGCCAGTACAGGAATCAGGGTGAGGGTTAATACTAATGAACCGGCCATGGCAAAGCTGATGTTAAAAGCCATCGGTTTAAATAATTTTCCTTCCAGTCCCTGTAAACTAAACAACGGCAGGAACACCACAATAATAATGATAATGGCGAAGGCGGTGGGGTTGGCTACTTCACGTGCAGCGGTTAATACCGCTGCCGTACGATTAACCTGTTCACCTTTTTTACGTCGCTCCGCCATAATGCGAAACGCATTTTCTGTCATCACCACGGCACCATCGACCATCATGCCGGTACCGATCGCCAGCCCGGCCAACGACATTAAATTTGCTGACAGCCCCACCTGCCCCATCATAATAAAAGCAATCAGCATCGCCAACGGCAGGGCGGCGATCACCACCAGTGCCGAACGGATTTCACCAAGAAACAGAAACAGGACGATCGCAACCAGTATCGAGCCTTCAATCAGGGCACGTTCAGCCGTACCAACGGCTTTTTCTACCAGATCAGTACGGTCATAAACCGGGCGTATTTCTATACCTTCAGGTAAAGCAGATTCGGCAGTCTTTAATTTTTGCTTGACGGCATTCACCACGTTTTTGGCGTTCTCACCAATACGGGACAACGCCATACCCAGTACAACTTCCTTACCATCACGCGTAACAGCGCCAGTACGCAAAGCCGGTGCCTGTTTGATCTGCGCCACATCACGCAGGTAAATCGGCACACCTTTTTCCACCTTTACCACAATCTTACCGATATCATCCTCATTTTTTACCAGCCCCAGACCTCGTATCAGGTATTGCTCCGACCCGATGTTGATGTATTGCCCACCTACCTGGCGGTTGTTAGCGGTAATCGCATCCATTACCTCACGGTAATCCAGTTTGTATTTGATTAGCTGTAATGGATTGATTACCACCTGATACTGGCGTTCCTGTCCACCCCACGACATCACATCATCAACGCCCGGCGCGGTGCGCAAAATCAGCCGTACCGTCCAGTCCTGCCAGGTACGTAAATCCATATCGGTAATATTTTTCAGCTTTTTATCGCTGCGCTCCAGGGTGTACCAGAACACCTGCCCCAGACCGGATGTATTTGGCCCCATTTCCGGTTTGCCATAACCTTCAGGAATACGGCTGGCAACTTCCTGTAAACGCTCCATAACCAGCCGACGGGCAAAATAAATATCCATATCGTCTTTAAAATAAACTGAAACATAAGACAGCCCGAACAGGGATACTGAACGAATCTGCTGCACCCCCGGTAAACCTGCCATGCCGGATTCCACCGGAAAGGTTAGCAGTTGTTCGACATCTTCAGCAGCCAGACCGGCTGATTCAGTATAAATATTTACCTGTACTGGAGTAACATCAGGAAAGGCATCAATCGGCAAGGTCATTACTGTACGCACACCAGCGAATGCCACCACTAAAAAAATAACCAGCACCAGAAATTTATAGCGCAGCGAAAGCTCAACAAGTTTTTCTAACATAGTATTCTCCTTGACTAATATTTATTAGTCTGCATCGCCAATCTGGGATTTAAGTAATAACGACTTGAGCGTAAACACATTTTTCACTGCAATCTCATCGCCTTTGGCAAGACCGGAAGTAATTTCAACCCAGCCTCCACTGCTGATACCCGTTTTTACCGGATAAGGTGACAGCTTATTGCCATTGAGCCTGAATACCGTTGATGAGCCACGCAGCAACACAATGGCTGTTTCGGGTACCGCAATACCTGCCTTGCTGGCTCTGGTTGCCAGGGCAACCTGCACATATTCACCCGGATGAAGAACTTCGTTTTGCAGCGCCTCATTTTTACGGAAAACTTCAATACGTACACCCAGGGTACGACTACCGGGATCAAGACGATAATGCAGCTGTATCACCTTGCCTTTAACCCAGTTTTTACCATCCATACTAATGCGTGCAGTGGTGCCAACCTGAACACCCAATGCCTGCTGCGGGCGCAATTTTGCCTCCACCCAGACAACGGATTCATCGCTTACTTCAAATAATAAACGCCCCGGATTTACCACTTCGCCAATAACAAACTGATCAAAAATAATTCGACCATCCTGCGGACTTAATAAATCGAATTCACCCGTTGCCAGCGAAGCATTACCTTTTGCCAGTAACTCTTTTACCTCCTGTTTGTTCATACCATACGCCAGCACAGTGGCATAGGTACGCTGGCGGGCAACCTGTGCCGCAATATAACGTTTACCCGATACAACTTTACGTCCAAGTTTTTTTACTCGTTTCCATTCGCGGTCTGCTTCAACCAGTGCACCCTGCGCCTCGGCCATGGCAACACTGGAAAGTGTAATCAGCCGCTGGCCTTTTTTTACACTGTCACCAAGGCGCGCGTGGCGTGATACAATCTGGGCAGAAATTCGTGGCGTAACCTGCGCCGAACGATAGAGGTCAATCTTTACTTCACCCGGTGCATTCACCACTTCAGTTAACTCTCGTGGGCCAATTTTTTGAATTTTAATTCCCTGTTCTGCGCGTTGTTTGGCAGACATTTTAATTACGTTATTATTCTGTTCCCTTGCAGAGGAACTCTGCGGTGAAGTTACCTGCCCATTGGCAGCAAAAACCAGGCTAGTCAACGCTAGAAAAATTAGCGGCGATAAAATTTTTAATGGATTATTTTTCATTTATTTATTCCTGTATTCGTTGTTGTCTGTAACCAGTGCTTTATTTTTCCTGAAGCAAGCAACCATTCGCTCCAGTTCGTCCACATACGACCACGTTGTTTTATTGCGCCAGCTCTGGTATCGAGCGCCTGCTTTAATTGCACCAGATAATCGGTGGTACTAAGCTCACCGGCTCGCCACAGGCGTTCAAGTAACTTAATCTGCTGTTTCAAACTACCAGCACCACTTGCCTCCCATGCCAGCCATGCTTTACGACTTAAATCGTATGAAACACCAGCAATTTCAAGTCGGCTTTTTAGCTTTCTGTACGCATCCATTGATTCACTCTCTGCCTGTATCATTTCGGCATTCGCAACATCAATTTCTGCCTTAAAATTATTTCTTAACTGTAATGGGATGGATAAGGTAATCCCTAATAAATTATGCTGATCCTCTTTACCCGCACGTACTGCAATGGTTGGATTAACACTAGATTCACCTGCGCGCACGTTAATTTTTGCCTGTGCCGTGGCAACCCTGGCTGTTATTGCTCGCATCCTCGGCAGCGCCTGAACGGTCTTATCAATATTTTCTTTGGCGAATAATGGATCAGGAAAATCGGCAATAAAAGCTGGCCAGCGGGTTTCCGCATGGCCGACTAATGCCATTAGTTTCTGCCTGGTACGGACATTTTCAGAGATCGCATCAGCGAGCTTAAAACGTGCCTGAGCATAGGATAGATTGGCAAGATCAACTTCTACCTGCCCCAGATCACCGGCTTTGAATCTACGTTTTGCCAGTTTTGCAAAATGCTGCATAAGCGCTTCACCCTGTTTTACAAGTGATTCTAGTGACGTGCTGGTGTGATATTTTGCAAGTGCATCAAGTAACTCTACCGCGATCCGCTGGCGGGTTGCTTCCAGTTCAAACCGTGCAGCCAGCCTTCCTGCCGTTGCCATCCGGGTTCTGGCACTACGGGTATTTCCCCAGTCAATCGTCTGGCTGATACCTATTGATCGATACCGGGTTTCAGCATTCTCCGCATTGATCTCAAGTTCGGGGTTATACAAGGCTCTGCCCGCTGCAACGGTTTGATACGATGCAGCATCCAGTGCAGCTTCAGCCGCCACCACAGAAGGGTTTGTTTTGATATTCTGGTTTAACCAGTGCTTTAAAGCAGTATCACCTGCATAATTTTTTGGGTCTGCTGATTGTGCAAAAACAGTTTTTGCAGCACACAACATGATAATCAGGCAAAGCCTGGAGCATGATTTAAATACCATGATTCATTCCTGTACAATATAACGTAACACATTAAAAACGGTAACAGACAGGATCAAAAAAATAATAATATCTGAAACCATATACAGGTAAACTTTGCAGAAATAATAATAATTTCTTTATTCAAACTTCTGTTTATGCTTCAGGGAATCTCGGAACAAATCTGAGTGAAATAAATTGATAGTTATAAACTCAAGATATTCATTCATAACTTATTCAGAGGTTCTCTGACTTTCATATCAGGAAATTTTGAACACTGTCTCTGTTAATCAGGCCAACAAAAAGGCCAGTAAGCAGGCAAGTGCAAAGGTTACCAGGAAGGAATCAGGTACGAGGGGGTCTTCTGTCAGGACTGACAATAAGTGAAATAAATTCTGGCGTACTAGCCGGTCGTTGGGAGGTTTTATGCCAGCTAAGCAGATAGGTGTTTTGTAGCATTATCGCCAGCATATGTAAATAGGCGTGGCAGCTATGGTCACATACGGTTGTGGTCTGATCAGAGGGTTGATCACCACTATCGGTATAAAACGGAATCAACCGGTCGCTAGTATCAAGATATTCCGAATCTACCGCATGAATATCATACGCCCAGGCACTGCCATACCCCATGGTACAGAGAACCAGTATATACAGCAGATATTTTTTCGGTTGAGTCATCATTAATATATTAATGTCTTTGCGGCTTTTGTTACTATAAAAAAATACAGTGTGACAGTATGCTGCACAGATAGACCGATACTACCTTAATCCCGTCACTTTTCAACCATCATTTTTAAATGGTTTTATCCTGACCTCTATCTGTTTGAATCATCAGCAAACTATCCATAGCATAATGCCAACGCTGGCATGACCCGGAAATTAAGGAAGAATCTAGCCCCGCCTTGTAATCCACTTGAAAAAACAGGTGCTTATAAAACACTAATTGATTATGCTATTAAGAGCCTTTTTTATAGCTACGCTGAAAAAATTGCCCCCGGATCAAGCGACCATAAATAAATTCAAATAAGACTGAAATACATATCAATGATAAAAACACACCAATGGCTCCAGTATTACTCGAATAAGTGTGAACAAGTAAAGTTGCTAATGCCGCACCACTCGCTAAACAGGCCATTAAAATGATTATTCTGTTCGCATTTATTTTCCTGGCTAACTTATACGCGCTAATATTAACCAGAAAAAATATCAGTAAAAAACTGGCACTACCAATAATAGCAATCTCCGTTAAATTAATCGTATTAGCCATCATCAGGCTGAGAACTGCCGTAATAACAACACCCGTTTCCGGTATGTTTTGCCTTTCCTGATTGAATATTTCAGGTAGTCCACCTTTTTTTGCAATGATATAACCCAGACGTGCATTCCCATAAATCGTTGCATTAATGGCCGAGAACGTTGCCAATAGCGCAGCAACAGAAACAATATTAAAACCAAATTGTCCGAGCGCTGGTTTTGCCGCAACGGCTAACGCATAATCCTTCGCCATTAAAAGTTGACTTTCCGGCACCGTGCCAACCGTGATTAATGCAATAAGCACATACAGAACAATGACGATTAATATTGCGCTATAAAATGCTTTCGGTAAATTTTTTTCCGGATCTTTAATATCTTCAGCCGCATTTGCAATTAACTCAAAACCCTCGTAAGCAACAAAAATAATCATCCCCGCAACGATGATAGAAAAAGTGCTTCCCCATTGCGTTGGCGATAGTCGTTTATCATCCACAAAAAAAGCACCCGACACAATAATTAAAACCAGCAATATAAGTTTAATCAGTACGATGACAGTTTCAGATCGACTAACAAAGGAAGCACTTAATAAATTAATCATCAGCGGCAGTAAAATAGCCACACTGATTAACACATGTTTTATCCAGAGGGCTGTATCACCATGAAAGAAAGTTTGTGCATAGGAGGCAAAGGCAACAGCATATAAGGAAATCGTAACCAGATAACTTAGCCAGAGCATAAAATTCACACTGCCTGACAAAAGATTATGACCAAAAGCATTATCAACAAAAACTACCGTCCCGCCGCGATTCTGGTACTTTACCGAGAGTTTCGCATAAGAATAGGACGTTAATATTGCAACAACTCCTGCAAACAGAAAAGCAATCGCCGTGGCACCGCGAGCAAGTGACACGGCTTCACCCAGCACTGCAAAAATACCACCGCCGACCATGCCACCAATGCCGATTGAAATGGCACCGAACAAGCCAATGGTTCGATTAT
>CAYXNL010000053.1:0-15230 GCA_964466455.1 uncultured Thiotrichaceae bacterium | reverse complement strand
AATAATAAAATTGAAATAATTAAACGCATAGCTCCTGCCCCGAATGGTTATATTCATAATATTACTGAAACGGATACTTGTTGTTCCACAACCACGCCGCCCCACGCACACCTGATGAATCACCATACGCAGGCGCCAGTAATCGTGTAGTAACACTATCAGAAAAAATATAATCTTCCCATAGTTGTGGTACATTTTTATATAATCGCTGAATATTACCCATGCCTCCACCCAGCACAATGGCATCTGGATCCAGAATATTAATCACCTGTGCAAGACTTCTTGCCATCCGGTTTTCGTAACGTTGCAGGGTCAGTTCTGCTGTTTTATCTCCGGTCGATGCCTGCATCACCAGTGTTTCGGAATTACTGAAGGTGTGATTATGCCAGGCATGGTCACGTGTCATCCCCGGCCCGGATAACCATGTTTCAATACACCCACGCTTCCCACAGTAACATTTTCCACCGGGTAATTCTTCTGCCTGCGGCCAGGGCAGAGGGTTGTGCCCCCATTCACCGGCAATCGCATTAGCGCCAGAGAGAATATTTTTATTGATAACAATACCCGCACCGGTACCGGTACCAATAATTACGCCAAATACAACGCCAGCATGTCTTGCCGCACCATCCGTTGCCTCAGACAGCGCAAAGCAGTTTGCATCATTCGCGATGCGTATTTCCCGCTTTAATATTTCCTGTAAATCAGCGAATACCGCTTTACCATTCATACATATCGAATTGGAATTACGCATTAAACCGTTTGCCGGTGACAGGGAACCAGGAGTACAGATGCCTACGGTTCCAGTTTCACCTGTTGTCTTTTCAATAAGATCAACCAGCTCGGTAATGGTCTGTAAAATCGCAATATAGTTACCCCGAGGGGTAGCAATACGATGACAAAACAGTTCCTCTCCAGTATGGCTTAAAGCGATACCTTCAATTTTTGTGCCACCTAAATCTATGCCAATTTTTATCATACTATTTCAAATAAACGACTCGCAGCAAGCGGTGAGAAATAACCCGAAAAAAATTCAACGATTTCGTAGTTTTTCTGACTGCCAGTAAACCTCCGGCTCACCAACTTGCCTGCTGATAGCGCGCGCCAGCACAAATAAAAAATCAGACAGACGGTTAACATACGCCAGCAGCGATGGATTCAGTGTCTGCTCACGGTTCAACGCCACCAGTGAGCGTTCAACCCGCCGGCATACTGCTCTGGCAACATGACAATGTGATGCCGCCAGCCCACCACCAGGCAGAATAAATTCTTTTAATGGCGGCAAGGTTGCATTTAACTCATCCAGTGACTGTTCCAGCCAGTCTATATGATGGGATTGAATCAGCACCTTGCCCATTGCCAGTTCAGCACCAATATTAAACAATTCATGCTGAATAATAGTGACAGATTCCGACAATGTAGCCGGACTATAATATTTCAATAATGCGAGCTGACTGTTTAATTCATCCACATCACCAATCGCCTGTACCAGTCGGTCGTCTTTGGCCACACGCGAACCATCCGCCATGCCAGTATCCCCTGCATCGCCGGTTCGGGTATAGATTTTTGATAAACGATTTGCCATGATTATGAATACTAATTTATTCACTTTCATAAAGCCAGTCCGACACATGAAATCCGATACGATAATCCAGCAACCTGCACAATCTATTCATCGAACTCTGTTCATCAAACCCCGTTCACCGAATCAGCAATACGGATTCATTGCTATTGAGTAAAAACAATTTTATCCGGATTCAGATTGGTTGATAATTCATCAACTTGCGTATCAGTTAATGGATCAATAATACGCACCGTTGCATTAGCGCTATCACTCACCCATAACAAACCATTTTTATCGACCGTTATATATGCAATCTGTCCGTGTAATAAAGCACTGACAGCAGTAGGTTTAATCGTGGCAGTCTTTAAATCAAGCCTGTACAGAGTATTATCAGTAAAGCTGCTATAACCAACGAAATATAATAAATCAGGTGAAACAACAGCAAGTCCGGTGATTAAGCCATAAGGATGTGTGGTTGCATCACCGTCATCAACGATTACATTACCGGAATAATTACTAAGATCAATCTGCTCTATACCTCCAGTATATTCCACAGGAAAGAAACTGCCGGATCCCTGCACAAAAAGACTGTTTGTCTTTGCTTCATAAATAATACTGGTTGGATTGCGCACCTGCAGGGGAATGCCTTTTAAGTTATCACCGGGAATATTGGCATCAATTTCCTTATCGGTCTTCACATCAAAAATAGCGACATAACCATTCTGTGTTACAGCATACTTATCCAGACGCTGTAACGTTATATAAAGTTTACCATTTGCGATAACACCACCATCCATATCAGGTGTACCATCTGCTCCACCATAGGCGGATAAGTCCAGTTCACCAATTTTAAAATTAGCTGCCGTTGTTGCCGATGGATTAACAATCCATACTTTACTGGTGCCATAACGCAAAACATAGGCTTTGGTTGCACTGGCAAAAATCATATCATGCGGATTACTTACCACAGCACTATTATTACTATCATTAGTAGAAAACTGCCAGATTGGTGTTTGTGGATCGCTACTGGAATATTTTGTAATATTGTTACCATCCAGGGTACGTCCGATCATATAAAAATATTTACCATAAGCAGATACGGTAATATCACTACCTCTCGGAACAAGATTATTTAATGCTATACGCACACCATTTTTATCTTTACTGATAACCGAATGAGCACCACTAGAATAATCTGCTGCCATCGTAGCAACCACTGCATTTGCATCAGCTGTTCCAGTCGGTGCAGATTGCTGCGAACATGACGTTAGTATTAATAAAAATACTGGTAACAATAGCCGTTTTATAGTTTTCATTTTTTCCCCTTTTAGAATGAATGATTGTAAGTTATAAAGAATGCACGACCTGGTGTAGGACGATTACGAAAATAACGAATATTCTCATTGAGCAAGTTATTTGCCATAAGATCAATATTCGCTTTATGAGAATAATAACGCAGGCCAATGTTAATTAAATTAACATTATCTCCTTTAAGCAGATTACTGCGGTCATAAAATATAGTACGTTTAATATCTGCATCAATACGATATAACCAGTGTTTCACTCGCAGAGCATAGCGTACGCCAAAGCTTTGCTGGTAATAGCCCGGCAGTGCTTTACCTTTAAAACTGGTGATAGTAGAAAAATTAGTGCTATTGAGTAAAGTTAAACTGAAATTAAGCGTATTGTGTGCCGCCGGATGAAGTTTTAACGTACCCTCAAAACCGTTGATTTGTGCATTTGAAACGTTCTCTGATTTACCCAGACCCTGACCATTATAAATACGCACAATCAGATTCTGAATACGGTTATAAAATAGCCCGGTATAAAGCTCGGCATTGTGAAACCAGTGATAAGGTTTGTACCAGGTATAGGTAAAACCAACATCAGTATTTACCGATGTTTCCGGTTTTAAATCAGGGTTACTCAGCAGCAACCCGCCGCCACCAAATAATTCCAGGAAGGAAGGAACCCGACTGTACTGACCGATATTAGCAGTCAGATAGGTATGTTGACTAAAACGATAGCGCATACCTAATTGTGGATCTAAAAATTGATAATTTTTATCAAAACCCGGTACTGGATTACCCGCAATATCTGTTGTCGATACGATATTATCCAGTACCGACTGGTAGCGTAAAACCAGATTAAGAATCAGTTTGTTGCTATCATAAAAACGGCTGTTTTCTGCTGACAGCTCCAGTCGTTTTCTGTTGCTGCGATTCTCATTAACACGTGCCAGTATACTGGTGTTATTATAGTTTTCGATACTGATATTATTAAGCAGCTTCCAGATTGATTCATGTTGCGTGAATTTTAGAAAAAGTTCAGCTCCGGTTTTTCTGGTAATACTTTTTGTGCGCTGATTAATAAAACCAAGTTGCGCCAACGAATCGTCAAATAATTCATTTTTTATGGAGGAAAATAGTTTTACGTTGGCATCCAGATTCTTCCGCATAAAAGAGTGTGCATTTATCTGGCTTAAAAAATTAACCTGAAACGTATCAATAAAAGTTTGCACATCTGCACTATTGGTCACGCTGGGTAACTCCTTGTGTCGGTCTAACATATCAACACGCACTTCCGTATCATATTGCTGACTAAATTTATGTTTCCAGTTTGTTAATAATGCCAGATGTTTTACACCATCATTATTACGTTCCTCAACACGATCATCATTGGGATTTAAGGGTGTACCATTATTATTAACAAAACTGAAATTATTTTTACTTTGCAGATAACTGCCACTAACAAGAAAACTATCCCGTCCCTTTGTCAGCATGGATGATGCCCCTGCTTTATAGGTATGGAAGCTACCGGTGCTGATATTTGCCGTTGATTCACTATTCGTCTGCAGTGACTGTCGGGTAATAATATTAATTGCCCCACCAATGGAAGGATCACCCAGTTCCAGCGGGGTTGAACCACGATAGATATCAATCCGTTCAATCAGGCCCGGTGGAATCAAGCTGACATCCACCATACTGCCGGAAGCATTATTTAACGGTACCCCGTCAAGATAGATAATCACCTGATCGGCACTGGCACCACGCAGCACAACCGTTGACAAACTACCGATTCCGCCACTGGAACGGGTCTGTACACCCACTTCCTGTTCAAGTATCTCCGGCAATCGGGTCAGGCTATTACGAAAACGGTCCACACGAATAACTGAATTTGCCGAAGACGTCAGCGCCCTGTCAACTTCCCCAACACGCCGCTCGATAACGCCTCTGTTAATTAACACATGCAGTTTTTCATTATTACCCTGTGCCCGCACCAGTGCTGTCTGCAACGATAACAGTAGTGCTAAAAAAAAATAACAGGGAACTTTACTAATGCGCTGAATACAAATCTTTGTCTGCCTGCTTTTCGGTCCGGGTAAGACGTAACGCGGGAAAGCAGACATGACAGACAATCCCGACTGGGCAGCCGACATCGTATAATCAGGTCGGCCGCCCTCCGCGACTACTGTTTATCGTTTACCAGGCCGGTCTCCGGGCTTATGGTGTGTATTTAGAAAATACCTGATTCATATCCTTCCCGCGGATAGTATAACTTCGCAGTGGCTAAACTATGAATCTCACCAATCACCGTTGCGGGGGCAGCGCCGGTTTTGTACGAACAGTTGTCCGCCTTACCGGCTTCCCGATTATCTCCGCTATAACACAGTAATGCGTACAGCAGAGCACCTGATGTTGATTATTGCTAAGGGCATCAATGCGATACCCTCCAGCTTGGATATAATACAGGATAAATAACAAAAGGATACCCTGCCTTTTGGGAATGAACTTTTACTCCCTGTACCTATCTACAATCATTAACTGTAATAACATCAAGTTACAGCTTATTACTGAAATGGATAAAAAGGATACTTATTGTTCAAGACACGCTGTCGATACATCCATGTAAGCTCAACACCCGCATCCCTGCGGCTGATGGTCTTGAACAATAAGTATCCTTCTCATCCATCCTGTTAGTATGTAACGCACAAATTGATATTAATCATTGTAAAGAAATCACACCTATGTCTAATCTGGAATCGATACTCAATCTTAAACAACACGTACAAAATCATATCATCGGTCAGGAGATGCTGGTTGACCGTCTGTTAATTGCCATGCTTGCCGATGGGCATTTGCTGGTGGAAGGCGCGCCCGGTCTGGCCAAAACAAAAGCCATCAAAGTACTCAGTGACGGGGTAGAAAGTAATTTTCACCGTATTCAGTTCACCCCCGATCTGTTACCTGCCGACCTCACTGGAACCGAGGTATATCGTCCGCAGGATGGTTCCTTCGTCTTTCAGCAGGGGCCGTTATTCCATAATCTGGTACTGGCTGATGAAATTAACCGTGCCCCGGCAAAAGTACAGTCAGCACTACTTGAAGCAATGGCAGAACGGCAGATTACTGTTGGTAAAGTTACCTATACACTGCCCCGACTGTTTATGGTTATGGCTACGCAGAATCCTATTGAACAGGAAGGCACCTATCCATTACCCGAGGCTCAGCTTGACCGTTTCCTGATGCACGTTACCATCGACTACCCGAATGCCGACGCAGAACGTAAAATTCTTGCACTGGTACGTGAAGAGGCCTTGCATAGCGGCGCAGCAGAAAATGAGCTGCCGGGGAATGTTCAGAAGATATCCCAGCAAAGTGTGCTGGATGCACGCAATGAAGTATTGAACCTGCATATGGCGGATAATTTACAGGAATATTTACTGCAACTGGTACTGGCAACTCGCGCACCAGCCACCTATGGTGATGACCTGGCAGGCTGGGTTCTCTATGGCGCCAGCCCACGCGCTACCATTGCACTCGACCGTTGTGCCCGCGCCCACGCCTGGCTGGCCGGTCGTGATTTTGTTGACCCCGGCGATATTCAGGCCATCGCCTTTGATGTATTGCGACATCGTGTCATTCTCAGTTATGAAGCCGAAGCAGACGGTATTACCCCGGTACACTTTATTCAGGAACTGATTGCACGCATAGCCGTACCCTAGCGAGATACCAGGAGACATTTGTACTCATGATACTCGACCCGTCCGCAGAAAATATTACCTGGATCAGTCCGCAATCGCTGATTCTATTACGTGATGGCGCTAACACGCTACCGCTTAACAATAGCAAAATCCACGCCAGACAGGGGGGAAATTACCTGTCCTCCTTTAAGGGGCGCGGCATGGAGTTCGATGAATCGCGTCTGTATATGCCAGGGGATGATATCCGCAATATGGACTGGCGCGTAACGGCGCGTACCGGTACGGCACATACCAAAGTTTTTCGTGAAGAACGGGAGCGTCCGGTGCTGTTGTGGCTGGACCTGAACTCGTCCATGTTTTTCGCTACCCGTGGTAGTTATAAAGCCGTGGTGGCAGCACGTATTGCTGCTCTCATCGGCTGGAGTGTTACCTCGAATAATGACCGCCTGGGCGGACTGATTTTTTCTACCGAGCAACATAGTGAACTGCGCCCCAGACGCGGCAAGGCGGCTGT
Source organism: uncultured Thiotrichaceae bacterium (assembly GCA_964466455.1). Classification (GTDB taxonomy): domain Bacteria; phylum Pseudomonadota; class Gammaproteobacteria; order SZUA-229; family SZUA-229; genus S010-25. Next base: position 8,171 of record CAYXNL010000053.1, on the reverse strand, counting down.
GCTGGATTTTATCGGACAATGCTGCAAACACCCTGCATGGGAGCGGGGGCAAACCCCAGACTTACAACATCAGCCACGTAATATGACTGTCGCTGTCTCGCGCCTACGCAAAGTAGCTCATCCTGGTAGTCTGGTTTTTTTGTTAAGTGATTTTCGTGAAATGGATCCATCCGCCTGGTCTCATCTGGCGAATATCGCCCGCCATAGTGATGTGGTACTGATCCAGATCAGTGACCCGATAGAAACGCAACTGCCGCATGTAGGCAGCTATCGGGTAAGCAGTGGTCAAACCGTGGTGCAGATAAACGCTTTCAGCAAAACGACTCAACAACGCTACCATGAAAAAGCGGAGCAACGCTACGATACATTGCAACATTTTTGCCGACAACACCGGATTTTCCTGTTATCCATTTCTACCGCTGATGACACACTGACCCAGCTACAGCATGGTCTGGGAATCCGCGCTGCTGGCAACAGAGCACGGCGCAGGATGAAAACAAAATGAATACGCCCGTTTATCCAGCACCGGTAATATCACACCCCGCAAGCGGTCAGCTACTGGCATTACGTGATATCCACCTGCCCGCACCCATTTCCTGGTGGTGGCCGCCAGCACCGGGCTGGTGGCTACTTCTGTTTGGTTTGATTAGCATCCTGGTGGTTTATTTTGTTGTAAAAAAAATCCGTTCCAGGCGGCGTTTAAAACGCGCCACCAATGATGCATTTGATTCTATCGAACAACAATATGCACGCAGTCATAATAAAATCTGGCTAGCAAAAGAGTTATCCATTTTATTGCGCCGCGCCAGCATCAGTTTCTACCCGCGTAAGGATACAGCCGGACTAACCGGCAAGGACTGGTTGCATTTTCTCGATAGTACTCTGCCGAAAAAAGTAGAGCAACGCTTTAGCAACAGGCTGGGAGAAATATTATTACACGCACCCTACATGCCCGAGACACAGCATAATCGTGAAGCAAATAATCCCCTGACAGAGACCGATGCCAGTGAACTACTGCAACTGTGCAAACAATGGTTAAACGCCCAGCCGGTAAAAAATCCGCAGCCAGTGGATAGATCAGAGAAGGCGACAACCAGCGTGAAACACTCATGACTATGCAACAATTATCCATGGTACATTTTCTCTGGCCGTGGGCGTTTGCCGCCCTGCCGCTACCAGTGTTATTACACTATTTGCTGCCGCGGGCAAAACAGACCAGTGAAGCCGCGCTACGGGTGCCATACATAAAAGATTTTGAGCTGGGCAGTGGCGCAACAACAGCCAGCAAAACACGACGCTGGCCATTGCTTTTATATACTCTGGCATGGTGCTGTCTGGTCATTGCCAGCGCCCGCCCGCAGTGGGTCGGTAATGCCATCGAATTACCCGTCAGCGGCCGGGATTTAATGATTGCCGTAGACCTGTCAAAAAGTATGGAAGAGCCGTTTCGCTATATGAACCGTTCTGTCAGTCGCCTTGCCGCAACCAAAGCGGTAATCAGTCAGTTTATTGAACACCGGGTCGGTGACCGCATCGGTTTGATTCTATTTGGTGACCAGGCTTATGTGCAGGCCCCCCTCACTTTCGACCGAACCACGGTAAGAAAACTGCTAATGGAAGCCGTTACCGGTCTGGCCGGAAATGCAACAGCCATTGGTACTGCGATCGGTCTGGCGGTAAAACGTCTGGTTGAAGATGAAAAAGCAGAAACTCTCAACCAGCAGACCGGACAGAATCAAACCACCTCTACTAAAAAACATCATGATAAAAATCACCCCTACAATGACCGGGTATTAATACTGGTAACAGACGGGGTCAACAACGCTGGTGAAATTACCCCGATTAAAGCCGCTGAACTGGCGGCAAGAGAGGGGCTAAAAATATACACGATTGGTATCGGTAATCCCGGCTCACGTGAACTGGATGAATATACGTTAAGAGCCATTGCCAGAATAACCGGTGGCCGTTACTTCCGCGCGCGTAATACCGCCGAACTGGTAAAAATCTACCGGTTGCTTGATAAACTTGAACCGGTGAAAAAAGACACCCAGTCATATTTGCCAACCAAAGCACTGTTTTATCTGCCATTAACTGCCGCACTCATTATTGCCACCATGCTTGCCCTGTTACTCAAACTGCCCGTTTTATTTACCCGGCTGAGCCCCTATAAATAAACCATGATGACGGACATGCTGAACAATCTGCATTTTTTACGCCCACAGTGGTTTTATGCCTTTATCCCGCTGGCTGTGTTTTTAATTATACTAATGAAAAATCAGGCTTACAGTGAAAGCTGGCGAAAAATTTGTGATGCCAGTCTATTACCATTTATTCTCACTGCAAAACAGGGAAAACGGAGTATTCTACCGGCATTGCTTACTTTTCTCGGTGCCAGTCTCTGCATTACCGCACTGGCAGGGCCAGTTTTTAAAAAACTACAGCAACCTGTTTTCAGGGAACAGGCCGCACTGGTAATATTGCTGGATCTGTCACAGTCGATGAATGCAACCGATATCAAGCCCTCTCGCATCGAACGCGCCAAACTTGAATTACTGGATATTCTCAGGCAACGTAAAGGCGGGCAGACAGCGCTGATTGTCTATGCGGCAAATGCGTTTACCGTTACCCCGCTCACCGATGACAACAATACCATTGCCAATCTATTACCCGTATTACAAACTTCAATGATGCCGGCACAGGGTAGTAATCTGGGTCAGGCTTTAGATAAAGCACACAGTCTGTTTACTCAGGCTGGCATTACTCAGGGAGATATACTAATTGTTACCGATGGTATTCACTCACGATTCCGTCGTGCGATTAAAAAAATTAGCGCACAGGGCTACCGCGTATCTATCTTTGGTATCGGTACCGCACAGGGCAGCCCGGTTCCACTTGACAATGGTTTTCTACTGGATTCAAGTGGTGCCATCGTCATTCCCAAGCTGAAAATAAACAAACTACGCAAAATAGCGCATGAAGGCGGTGGTATTTATGTTGGAGTTACCGCCGATGACAGTGATACAAACGCCCTGACGCATCTGTTTTCCAGCCGCGTGAATAATGCAATCCGTAACAACCAGATAATCATGACTGATTTACATGCAGACCGCTGGCGCGAAGATGGTGTCTGGTTATTACTTCCTTTACTATTGATTGCTGCACTCTGGGCACGTAAAGGCTGGCTTATTAGCCTATTTATTATTTTCCTACTGCCGCTACCGCAACCAGGTTATGCCGCAGAATCTGCTGTCAATCCCGCACAGAAAACAACGGCCTCGACAACATCCAGTTCTCCTTTTTCTCTCCATAATCTGTCGCTGGATAATCTCTGGTTAACCCCGAATCAGAAGGCAATACGGGCATTTAAACAGGGGAAAAATAATGCGGCGGCAAAAAACTTTACTAATCCCGAATGGAAAGCCAGCGCCCTGTATCGTAGTGGAAAATATGAGCAGGCGGCAAAATTTTTCGATCAGGCGAGCAATCGGGACAAAAAACAGACAAACAGCAGTAGTAATGATTTATATAATAAAGGCAACGCACTGGCAAAAGCTGGCAAATATCCGCAGGCTATCGCTGCCTATAATAAAGCCCTTACACTCAACAAACATAATAAAGATGCCGCTTATAACCGTAAACTGGTAGAGAAAGCATTGCAGAAACAACAACAGAAAAAATCTGGTAAGCAGTCAAACAATAATTCCAGCAATAAAAAATCTTCAAAACAGGGGAATAAAAACCAGCAGGGCAGCAAAAAAAATAATAATGGAAAAGGAAGTAAACAGAATGCTCAACAGAAAAATTCAGCCGGGAAACAAGGCAAACAGGGGCAACAACAAAAACAGAACCCGTCACAAAAATCCGCTAATTCTGCTTCACAAAACAACAAACAGAATAATACTGCACGCAATCAATCCCGTCAGGGCGGCAATAACAATACGCAGAAACAGCAGGATGAGGCAATGAAAAAACGTCACCCCGGTGATGCGCAAAGTAAAAAAGAAAAACAGGAACAGAAAGCTCTCAAACAGGCTGAAAAAAATCAGAAAAATTCATCACAGGGTGAACAGAGCCAATCTAATCAATCGCAGTCTAATCAATCACAGTCTGGCAATAGAAAAACGCAAGATCAGAAGCAGGCAAGCCGTTCAGCTGAAAATAATATGACGGAAGATCAGAAAGCCACTGAACAATGGCTACGCCGCATTCCGGATGACCCCGGTGGTTTACTGCGACGTAAATTTTTATATCAGTATCAACAGTTACCCAACCAGCACGACAGTAAACAGCCATGGTAATAAACACAATGACAAAGTCGGTTAATTTTTTTAATGTAAAAATTACCCTCGCTAAATATTTTTTTATCGTACTCATAACACTGATGCTATTTTCTTTCAGCAACCAGAGCTATGCGGTAAATATTAGCGTTAAAGTCAGCCATAACCCGATATCACTGGACGACTCTTTTCATCTTATTTATGAAGCCGACAGCAGTGTTGATGGTGACCCGGATTTTAGCCCACTGGAAAAATATTTCGATATTCTCAATAGCAGCCAAAGCACGAATATGCGCCTGATCAATGGCAACTATAGCCTGAAAAAAACCTGGGATTTAGCTTTAATGCCGCGCGATATTGGTAGTTTCACCGTACCACCTATTTCATTCGGCAAGGACAAAAGTCCGTCTATCCACATCACCATTACCAACAGTGTTACGCCAAACAGTACCTTACCAAATGGCCAGGCAAGTATTCCAGCGAAAATTTTTCTGGAAAGCAGTGTGAATAAAAAAATCGCACATGTCCAGGAACAGATTATTTATTCGGTGCGCCTGTTACGTACCGTTAACATTACCGGAGCATCATTAAGTACACCAACGACCAGTGACCAGGATGCAATCATCCAGCGTCTGGGGAAAGATTTCAGCTACCAGACCACCCGTCATGGTATTCGCTATGATGTGATTGAACGACGTTATGTTATCTACCCGCAACACAGTGGCACACTGACCATTAAACCGGTTACTTTTCAAGGCAGGGTGAATGCCATGCAGCCACGTACCATTTTTGATCAATTCGGAATGGGCGGACAGTTGAAACAGTTACGCAGCCCGGCAATAAAACTCAGCATCAAAGCCAAACCGGCAAATATCTCTTCACAGAACTGGTTGCCAGCAAGTAAGCTCACCTTACATGACAACTGGTCAGCAGATATTCATCATGCCAAAACAGGCAACCCCATTACTCGCACCATTACCATTACCGCTGAAGGCCAGACCGGTGCTTTTCTACCCGATCTGAAATTTAATAATATTGCCAATTTAAAGCAGTACCCGGACAAAGCCGTCACTAAGGATCAAACGAACAGTAACGGCATCACTGGCCAGAGGCAGACTAAAATTGCCATGATCCCGGCTCGACCCGGTAATTATGTTCTTCCTGAAATCAAGCTGCCATGGTGGAACACCCATACTCACAGGGAAGAAATAGCTATCTTGCCAGCAATCACTCTGCATGTAAGCGGTGCGGTTCAGGCCACGCAGTCAACCCTGCCACCGCAAGCCCCGGCTCCAACCAGTAGCAAGACAGCAACTACCCCCTCTCTGCCCGCAGCATTGCAGAATAATAACCGCCTATGGCAATGGATCAGCCTGGCACTGGCAGCGGGCTGGTTACTCACGCTGATTTATCTGTTTACAACACGTCGGCGGTTCACAGCTTCTGCAACAACTGAAAAGAAACCTGCCCCCGCGCTAGCACCTGGAGAGAAAGCCGCCAGAGAGAAAGCGGTATTACGGGCATGTAAACAGAACCAGCCGGAAATAATCAAAAATGCTCTGCTGGCATGGGCGCAGGCATATTGGCCACAACAGCATATCAGTAGTCTTTCGCAGTTATCCGCGTTATGTTCTCCCGGCCTGAAACAGGAAATTATATTACTCAATCAGACTTTATATGATCCACAAACGCGCCAGTCTGGTCTTTCCAGTACACACACAAAAGCACTGGCCGATGCATTTAAACAATTTAGAACAAGCCGTAAAAAATCAAAGCAGGCAGATGAAACTGTGCTCGAACCACTGTATAAAACCTGAATAATGATATGAATACGCTACTAGGAGCCTGTCCGAGAACAGGGTGCCTACTGCGGGGAATCGACCCTCTGGAAAATAAATAACCCGCAGCAAACGAACGGGGCATTAACCCGAAAGAGATTAAAAATGGTAATAAAATATCAAATAGCATATAAAATACCAGACAACATGCATTTACCGACAAAAATAATAGAATAAAATACTCTGTATCACGTCTATAATTAGATATGATTTTTTCTATAGCGGGAGTTAAAAATGGTTTTTAGTTCATTTTCCTCAGGACTATCGTTTTTTCTGTGGACAACCTTCTTTATTTCAATTGTGCTAGGCGCAGTCGTCAATAAAACAAATTTCTGTACGATGGGTGCAGTCTCAGATATGGTAAATATACGAGACTACAATCGTTTTCGAGCCTGGTTACTGGCTATAGCGGTTGCTACTATCGGCGTCAGCCTGCTGGAATATGGCGGCATGGTTGATGTAACGAATACCTTCCCTCCCTATCGTGCCAGTCGCCTGATTTATGTTGAAAATATTTTTGGCGGTATACTATTTGGTATCGGCATGACATTAGCCAGTGGTTGTGCCAATAAAACATTAATTCGTCTTGGCGGAGGCAACCTGAAATCACTGGTCGTGTTTGCAGGTATTGCCGTTGTCGCCTATTATATGACCAACCCGTTCCCCAATAGTGACCAAACCCTTTACAGTCTGTTGTTTTACCACTGGACCAACCCGCTATCCAAATCAATTAGTACCAACCAGGATATCGGCGCGATGATTAGCAGCAGCCATGTCAGTATTGCGCGCCTGCTGGCCGGTCTTGCTATTGGCCTTGGCCTGCTGGCGTTTATTTTCAGGTCGAAGGAATTCCGTTCCAGCAGAGATAATATTCTCAGCGGTATTGTCATCGGCCTGGTTATCCTTACTGCCTGGTATACCAGTAGTAATATCAAGGTTACTTCCGATGGTGACCAATACACCTTGAGTAGTTATTATCAGGAATGGGATATGCTGTCTGACAGTGATGTTGGTAAGCCGCTTCTGGGACGTCCGTTAAGTCCACAGTCTTTTACTTTTGTTAACCCGATAGGGCAGACGCTGGGTTATATCAAAAGCGACTTTCTTCCGGGGCTACTCACTTTTGGTTTAGTCTCGGTATTCGGTGTTATCGCGGGTTCTTTTATCTGGGCTCTATTCAGTCGTTCTTTTCGTTTTGAATGGTTTGTCAGTGTGAAAGATTTTATTACTCATCTGATTGGTGCCATATTAATGGGATTCGGTGGCGTACTGGCTTTAGGCTGTACCATCGGTCAGGGTATTACCGGTTTATCTACCCTTGCTACCGGTTCTTTTCTGGCCTTTGGTGCCATTATTTTTGGTAGCACCATGACCATGAAAATCCAGTACTACAAACTGGTCTATGAAAAAGAAGCTACCTTTTACAAAGCATTTATCACTGCACTGGTTGATCTAAAAATGCTACCTTCATTCATGCGGAAACTTGATGCAGTGTAATCTATCGCTACGAATTTATTCGCATAACGGCACCAATGCCTGGCACGCATCATTGTGCGAATAAATTCGTCTATCTATTGGCAACCTTGCACAATGTAGATTTTTGTTATCTTTCTTTTCTTGATCTACATCAAGTTGTTCCAGGGCATCTGGGACTAATATAATTTCGCTGGAGTTTTTCATAGTTCCTCTGGCAGCTACGAAGTACAGATTTCCTCTCAATGTGTACTTACAGCGCGGCCTACCAGCCGTGCTGTTTTTTTATCCAGACAAAAAATCAAAGTCTCCTTTGTTGCTCCTGCCAACCAAATTCGTTGTGACACGTTTATCCTGTTAGCAGAAATAAAAATCCTTTTTTTGTTTCTAATCTCATTCCAGACACAGGAGAAAACCCGACATTCACTTCAATACAGCCCCGATACCCGTACCAGTATCGACCAGAGCATTTTCCTTTCTATCCATTATATTCACACTTTTTTTATTTACCTTACTATCATCTGCTACGCGCTGGAATACGCACCAATCTTACCGGTTTTACTACCGATCCGGTACTGCTACC
>CAYXNL010000052.1:11751-15509 GCA_964466455.1 uncultured Thiotrichaceae bacterium | reverse complement strand
GATGAGACCGAACTCATTCACCGTGATAATCTGGTACTGCTGCCAACATCATAAACCAACGCCATAAAAGATTGCGCTCTGAGTAGAAATCATTCATCCTGCCAATGATCGTATTGAAAAACAGCCACCCAGGCATAGCGGTACCCCAGACAGCACGCTAACTTTACCCTGATTTCTTTGAAGATGAAGGTTTTGGCTGTAACGAGTAAGATACAGGGTATTCAAAGGGCAAACTGGCATGAGCAAAAGATATTCAGAAATCTCAGACGAACTGAAACGGTTTATCGAAGACCAAAGAATCTATTTTGTTGGCACAGCAGCGGCTGACGGCAGGGTAAATATATCCCCAAAAGGAATGGATTCCCTTCGTGTTCTTGATAAAAACAGAGTTGCATGGCTAAACCTGACAGGAAGTGGAAATGAAACATCTGCCCATGTTCAGGAAAACAAAAGAATGACTATAATGTTTAGCGCTTTTGAAGGAACCCCCCTGATACTCCGCCTTTATGGGAATGCGGAAGTAATCCATAAAAATGATAATAAATGGGATGATATGTTTTCTTTGTTCCCCTCCATTCCGGGAGCAAGACAAATATTTGATCTCTCTGTTGATCTTGTTCAAACATCATGCGGTATGTCTGTACCGTTCTTTGATTATGTATCAGAAAGGGAACAATTGAAAAAGTGGGCAATTAACAAAGGAGAAAAAGGCCTGAAGGAATATTGGGAAAAAAGGAATCAGATCAGTCTTGATGGTAAACCAACAAATATAGTGAAAAAAATACTCGGGTAACCCCTGAAAAAGATAACCTGTGACTACGAAGAAATTAGATCATGTCCGGATCAACAGTATCTTTTGTGATGATACCTGTTGGTTTTGGCCAAGGTATTTTATTTGCCTGAAGTACTTCAACGCATCATTGAAGTATTCTGGACGCTGACTGGCAAAAACACAACCAAATAGTTTGATCAGGTTTACTATCCACCGGTTAACCGTACCACGGGTGAATGTGGTGCATGATTTTTTAACCGCATGATTAGTACACTACCAAAATAATAGAAGAAACTGGCTCCCCGCCTATTTTTCTACAGGGTGAATTCTACGCATTATTGTTAAGTTTGGTGTTAAATCATCCTGGGCACGGATAGTAGGGATATCCTAATGGTGACTACATGGAGGATCAGGAAACAAAAAGGGCTGGATTTTAAAAATCCAGCCCTAAGTGATTGATATGTATGGTGGGCCGTGAGCGATTTGAACGCTCGACCATCGGATTAAAAGTCCGGTGCTCTACCAACTGAGCTAACGGCCCGTAACACTAACCCCGGTAAACCTGCTGTATCCAGGATACATGCATTCACCCAGGTAAACGCTTCAGCTATCCCCGATAAAATGTAAAGCAGGCTTGCGTAAACATTTATCGAGAAGGCGCGAATATTACATGGAGTTGCGCCGAAAAACAATCCAAAATAATAGATTTTTCTCAAAAAATCATGCCTCGTAATACCGTGTTGGGTCAACTATTCCCGCTTCTTCAAATCCTTTACGACGCAAACGGCAGGAGTCACACTGACCACAGGCCTCACCTTGTTCATTTGCCTGATAACAGGATACGGTCGCAGCATAGTTTACACCGTACGCTACCCCTGTACTGATAATTTCAGCCTTTGTTTTATCTATCAGCGGGGTATGGATCTGCATATGGTGTCCTTCAATGCCGGCACGTGTTGCAAGATTAGCCATTGCCTCGAAAGCACGGATATATTCTACCCGGCAATCAGGATAACCGGAATAATCAACCGCGTTTACCCCAATAAAAATATCATTAGCTCCCTGGACTTCTGCGATTGCCAGCGCATGAGCCAGAAATAGTGTATTGCGCGCTGGGACATAGGTTACCGGTATCCCTTCAGTATGGACTCGGGGCACATCAATGGAGGTATCAGTCAATGCAGAACCTGTCAGCACAGCGGGATCAATGGTAATAACCTGATGTCTGGCACCATACGCCTCAGCAATACGCTGTGCAGCCTGTAACTCTGACAGGCTGCGTTGTGTATAGTTAAAACTTAATGCATAACAACGGTACTCTTTGCTGACAATCGCCAGGACAGTAGTAGAATCAAGCCCACCGGAAAGTAACACCACAGCTTTTGGTTTTGATGAATCTGTATTAAACACCGGGACTATTACCCCATAATAATTTATGTAACTGAATCTGAAAACGTACCGCTAACTGATCACGTAAAATCCATTCAGCCAGTACAGATGGCGGTAATTGCTCAGATGCTGATGAGAATAATACTTCACAATATTCATTTAATTTTCTCTCTTCCAGTAATGCCTTGCTCCATTCATAATCAGCTTCATCACAAATAACAAATTTAATCTGATCATGTAAACCAAGATATTGAATATTTTCATAAAGATTTCTACCTGCCTCACCAGAGGCCGGTGTTTTGATATCCATGATCTTTGCCACCCGTGGATCCACCTTTTCCATAGTAAGCGCGCCACTGGTCTCCAGCGAGACCTGATAGCCTTCATCACACAAAACGCTTAATAAGGGAATACAGTTTTTCTGCGCCAACGGCTCACCACCCGTCACCGTAATATAATGGGTATTATAAATAGAAAGTTTCTGTAGAATCTGGGTAATATTCTGCCACTGTCCACCGGAAAAAGCATAACGGGTATCGCAGTAGGAGCAACGTAATGGGCAGCCTGTAAGACGGATAAACACCGTTGGCAGCCCGGTATTCAGTGCTTCACCCTGTAGTGAATAAAAAACTTCAGTAACTTTTAGTCGTGTCTGTTCATTTACCACGGCTACACTCTTATCTAATGACCTTCACGCTTCATCCTTTGCAAACGCTCGTTGGCTTTTTTTGCCACAGTCATTTTAGGGTATAAGCTGATAACGCTTTGTAATGCATCACGTGCCGCAGGCCAGTTTTTCAATTCAAAATAAACGTAGCCAATTTTTAGTCTTGCCCCCGGAATTTTTGCACTATCTGGAAACTGAGAAATTAGCTGTTCAAAATTTTTCAGCGACTCTTTATATTTACGCGAAACATAATTTGCCTCACCAAGCCAGTATTGCGCATTGTTGGCATATTTACTTTGCGGGTATTGAATTAAAAACTGTTCAAATGCCGTAATAGACTGTGGATATTTCCCTTCCTTAAGCAAGTTGAATGCTGCACTATAGGCATGCTTATCATTTATATTAGCTGCTGCTGTGGCGCCGGAAGATGCGGATGATGGTAGCACGGGCGCGGGAACCCCTGAAGGTAATACGGAACTAGCACGCAACTCCAGATTATTAATCCGTCGGTCCATGTCCTGATACAGGCTACGCTGACGTTGTTTGATAATATTAATTTGATTATTCATTTGCTCAATCTGGTTATGCAGGGAAGCCATGTCATCTTTCATTGCTTCAATTGTCTGCATCTTTTTACGCTGATTATCTACACTTAATAACCTTTCCAGACGTGTAATACGTTGTTGATCTGAAAGCTGCGGTATCGCATTTTCTGCGGTTGCCGATACCGATACAAAAACAAAACTGGCAAGTATACCGCTGATAAATAATCTATTAAATAATAGCCTACTAAATAATAATCTATTAAACAGGTTTTTACACATAAGTTTTAACTCAATACACTGCGCGGTTTAAAGCGCAATAATTTATAATTGCTATCAAATAACGACCATTTAAAAACAGATGGTTATAAACCGGTTATTCATAAAC
>CAYXNL010000052.1:0-11651 GCA_964466455.1 uncultured Thiotrichaceae bacterium | reverse complement strand
ATTCATAAACTGGTTATTCGTAAACCTGTTACTCATAAACCTGTTACTCATAAACCTGTTACTCATAAACAATCTCTACACGCCGATTTAATTGCATGGATTTTTCATCATGCCCGAAAGCAACCGGTTTTTCCTCCCCGTAACTGATTACCGTGATCTGGTCTTCCGCTACACCTTCCATCAACAGCAGTTGTTTAACGGCCTGCGCACGCCGCTCACCAAGCGCCATATTATATTCTCTACTGCCACGTTCATCAGTATGCCCTTCCAGACGCACCTTGACCTTTGGATACAGGGATAAATAATGACCGTGATATTTTATCAGATCAAGATATTTATCCGGCACATCGTTACTGTCAAATGCGAAATAAATATTTCGTTCTGAAAGTATATTAGCTGGATCATTAATGGCCCCTTTTTCATAAGAAACCCGCTTGCCATCGACAAGAGCCGTACCGCTGGAAACGCCACTACCACCAACAGCGCCAGCCGTCACTCCTCCCTGCTCATTAGCAGCAGCCGGATTTTCATCTGTTGCCGGACCCGGTTTAATCGGTGCGCCACAGGCGGTTATTACCATGGACATAAAAATCAGTAAAAGAATTCTTTTCATTTATCTACTCCTTTAAAATAACGCTATAAATATACATAATAAAAAATCAATGACGCACAGGTGCCCAGGCAGGCTCCCTCACTTCACCTGCCGTATAGGATAATGTCTGTTTATCTTTACCATCAGTAGAAACAGCAGACAGTACAGCATGATTCTTATCTTCAGAGGCAAACAGAATCATACTGTTATTAGGCGCAAAACTCGGTGACTCATCCTCCGGACCAGACGTTAATACCTGATAATTTCCGCTTGCCAACGTCATTAATGCAATCCGATATACATTTCCTGCCCCCTGAATATAGGCCATCAGCTTACCATCCGGTGACAAACTCGCACTGGTATTATAGTTACCATCAAAGGTTAACCGCCTAGGCGCTATTTTACCTGTTATTGGCTTGATATATAACTGTGGCGTACCACCACGATTTGAAGTAAAAATAATGGATTTCCCATCGGGTGTCCAGGCAGCTTCTGTATCAATCGACCAGTGTGTGGTGAAACGGCGCAATGATCTGTCTTTCAGGTTTAAAATGTAAATATCCGGGTTGCCATCCTTCGATAGCGTCATGGCTAATTTTTTACCATCTGGTGACCAGGCAGGGGCACCATTTAGACCGGGAAAGGACGACTGAAGCTTGCGTACGCCAGTATGAATATTCTGGGTATATATTTGTGCATGCCCCTTCTCAAAAGAAACGTAAGCCAGTTGCGAACCATCGGGTGACCACGCCAGTGACATAATCGGCTCATCCGATTTTAACAAGGTTTGCGGATTATAACCATCTGTATCCGACACCTGTAACCGATATATCGTGCCGTTTTTCGTCGATTTTTTAACATCTCGTTTTCCCACATCCCGTTGTACCGTAATATAGGCAATGTGTGTGTTAAACGCCCCAGGCAAACCGGTCAGCTTAGTAAAAATATAATCGCTAATCTGATGCGCGACCGTGCGCAAAGTTTTCTTTGTTGCGGTAAAACTATATCCGAGTACCTGTTGCCCTGTTAACACATCAAACAGTCTGAACTGCACCTGAAATGTACCATCGGCCTGGCGATTAACGCTACCAATAACCAGATGATCCATTCCCGCAATTCGCCAGCTCTTAAAATGAATATTTTCCGGTTTCTGTGGGTGAGCAATTAGTTCATCTTCAGCCTGAGGTGAAAATTTACCGCTTCTTGCCAGATCTGACACAATAATCGCGGATACATCAGCATCAGGCAATTTTGCCGTATTCCATTGAAAAGGAACAACGGCAATGGGAAGCGCCCCTTCTTCACCTTTAGTAATATCTATCTTTAAAATTGCCTGGGCAGGTTGAAGAAAGAGGAAAAAAAGCAAACCGGCCAGAATCTGTTTTACAATAACCTGTTTTACAATAACCTGTTTCACAATAATCTGTTTCATAAATATTACTTTATCACCTTTTTTAAACATCTACTTTAGGGCGCCTCTATTAAAAATCTATTTCGGTTTGAAGGTGAAGAAAATTTTACGATCAAACACTTCCGGAACAGGTGGCATAGGCAATGGCGATGCCTTTTGCACCGCACGTTCTACGGATCGTTGAAATGCGTTATCTGCATTACACGATTTTAACCGCACATCTATTACATCGCCTGTAATTGTTTGTGTCACCACTACATCACAGGATTGTCCCTTTTTACTATCTGGCGGTCGCAACCAGTTATTCTCTACTCTTTGCGCGATTAGCTTAACATATTGTGCCCGTAAAGATTGTAGTCGGGTTGCTCGTTCGGCCTGCAAACGTTCATCTTTACGGCGCTTTTCTTCTGCCTGTATTGCCTGTTTTAATTCAACTTTTTCCTCAACCCGACGTTTTTCTTCTTCCTTACGTTTCGCTGCTGCCACCATTTTTTGTTTTTTTAGCTTTTTAGCCTGTATACGTTTTTTTTCAGCCGCTATTTTTTTCTGCTGCAGGCGTTCCTGCTCTTTCCTGATTTTCTGCTGGCGTTGTTTCTCCACCATTATTTTCTGCTGTCTGGCTTTTTCTTTTATTATCTTCTGTTTTTTAATTTTTTTCTGCCGCAGCTTCCCTTTTTTTATCTTTTCCTTTTTTAATTTTATCTGCTTTTTCTTCTCAATCTGCTGTTTTTTCTTTTCTGACTCACGCTTGCGTTTTAGCTCCTGTTGCTGCTTTTTTATTTCCTGTACCTGTTTTTTCTTTTTTTCACGCTGATAAAATTTATCTGCATTAATCACAACGGCATTAATTATTTTTTCATGTTTCGCCGTCGATGCCTCTGGCACAGTATTGATTAAATTAATCCCCAACAACACCGCCAATCCAAGATGAAGGGCAATAACAATAACCAGAACCCAGGGATGTTTTTTTATTTCCTGGAACAGACCGTATGAACTCATAAGGGATATAACAGAGCGTAATTTAAAAACGATAAATCGTTTTAGCAATAAAAAATATCAATGACCGATACAACATTTCAACAACCTATTTCTCGTTACTTTCTGTCATCAGTCCCACCTTCGCCACACCTGCAGACTGCAACAACACCATTGCATGGGTTACATCACCATAATTCACAGCCGCATCACCACGTACCAGTACCGGTGTTTCAGGATGTGTTTTCATTACAATAGCAACCCGATGTATTACCGCTTCATCGGAAACCGGCTTTTCCCTGTTATCGCCGATATTCAGGTAATAGGCACCGGTTTTACTGACACTAAGAATAACCGGCTCACGATCATCAGGAGGCAGGGAATTTGCCGCCGCCTGTGGTAATTCAACCTCCACACCCTGCTGAACGATCGGTGCGGTAATCATGAAAATAATCAGCAACACCAGCATAACATCAATATAAGGCACCACATTAATATCCGATATTGCGCGGCGCTTTCCTCTAGCACGCATGCCTTAACTCCACTGATAAACGTTCACACAGTAACCGGGGATCATTCATCTGCTATAAATCCTTCTTCCTATCATTATCCTGTCCTTGCGCGATAACCGCCGTATCAGCTGTATTCTGTTCCATCTCCTGATGACTCTGACGTTGTAGAATCGTCGCAAATTCTTCCGCAAAATTTTCATAGGCAACGGATAGTCTGTCTACCTGATCGGCGTAGCGGTTATAGGCAATCACCGCAGGAATCGCTGCAAACAGCCCCATTGCCGTTGCGATCAGGGCTTCGGCGATACCAGGGGCAACCATAGATAAACTTGCATGTTCAACCGCGCCCAGCGCAATAAAGGCTCGCATAATACCCCATACCGTTCCAAACAGACCGATATAAGGACTGATAGAGCCGATGGTTGCCAGCACAGAAATATTGGAATCGAGGTATTCCTCTTCGCGCGCCAGTGCAACTTTCATGCTCCGTTGCACACTCGATAGCACTATCTCGGCATTATTAACCGTATGTTTATGATGGCGCAGGTACTCAGTAAACCCGGCTTCAAAAATCCGCGCCATACCATGATTATCATTATGTCGTTTCACCCGCTGATATAAATCAGACAGGTTAATACCAGACCAGAACTGATCTTCAAATTGATGGCTTTCGGCTCTCGCTACTTTAAGCACACCCGATTTGATCACTATAATAACCCAGGACATTACTGATGCCGCCAGTAAGATTGTCATCACTATCTGAACCAGAACACTGGCACGAGTAACCAGTGCAAACATAGACATGTCAGCTTCCACAAATATACTCCGCTTTGATTTTATCCCGCATAACAGCAGGAATGGGCTGTGTTGAAAATTTTCCGGCATCAACACAGGCTATTTTAACTTCTGCCGAACACAATGGTGCATCACTTTTAGCAAACTCGGCATGAAAAATATTTTGCGTAAACCGTATGCTTGCCCTGCCTAATGAGGAGATGGAAGTCATTACAGATAAACACTCATTAAACCTTGCTGGTTTTTTATATTGCACACAAATACTATGCACAGCAAAAATAACACCCAGATCATCCTGTAGTTGATCTAACTGATACCCCAAGCTGCGTAGAAATTCTGTTCTGGCACGTTCCATAAATTTCAGATAATTTGCATAATAGACAACACCACCTGAATCGGTATCCTCATAATAAACACGTACCGGCCATAAGAAATTTGTTTTTTTCATTCTAATAATGTAATGACAGTCACTGCTGTCTCGTTAACTCCCTCTCCTTCAGGGAGAGGGTTGGCTCCAATTCTAACTCTGCCAAATAAGAACATCCCTTGAGGAAGGTCAATAAGCCGTATAATTACTCAATTACTCTGGAATAAATCCTGTTCTGGCTGTCCACCCGGTGGTTTCAGGCCGAAATGCCGGTATACATTCGTCGTTACCACCCGGCCACGCGGTGTACGCATTAAATACCCCTGCTGGATCAGGTAGGGTTCTATTACATCTTCAATCGTGTCACGTTCTTCACCGATTGCTGCCGCTAAATTCTCAACCCCCACCGGGCCACCATTAAATTTTTCAATAATACTCAGCAGCAGACGCCGATCCATGGTATCGAAACCAAGGGAGTCTACATTCAATAGCGCCAGTGCCTTTTTGGCAACTTCTGCATTCACCCGCCCATCTGCTTTAACCTGTGCGTAATCGCGTACACGACGTAATAGACGATTGACAATCCTGGGAGTTCCGCGCGCACGCCGGGCAATTTCATCAGCACCGGCCTGATCAATATCAACCTGTAGAATATCTGCAGAGCGCTGTACGATGTGACTTAAATCGTTCATCTCATAAAATTCCAGCCGTAACACAATACCAAAACGATCACGTAATGGTGAGGTTAAGGAACCGGCTCGTGTTGTAGCTCCAACCAGGGTAAACGGTGGCAGGTCGATTTTTATTGAGCGCGCTGCCGGTCCCTCACCGATCATAATATCCAGTTGATGATCTTCCATTGCCGGATACAGGACTTCTTCTACTACCGGACTCAGGCGATGAATTTCATCCACAAATAATACGTCATGCGGCTCCAGGTTGGTCAGTAATGCCGCCAGATCCCCCTGTTTTTCCAGTACCGGTCCGGAAGTAGAATGTAAGGTTGCGCCCATTTCATTGGCGACAATATGGGCCAGTGTAGTCTTACCCAGACCCGGCGGGCCGAAAAACAGCAGATGATCCAGCGCTTCATTACGAGCTCTGGCAGCGGGAATAAAAACCTCCAGTTGCTCGGTCACTCCCGGCTGACCACGATAATCAGCCAGTGTTTGCGGGCGAATAGCGCGATCAATCGCGACCTCACTTTCTGACTGTTCCGCGCAAAGAATGCCTTTATCATTCATGCCTGCATACCCTTCAGCGCCCGACGAATAATCTCTTCCGTCGTTAACCCGGTTACATCAAGCTCCTGCACAATTTTACCGGCCTGCGGGGCTTTGTAACCCAGTGAGATCAGGGCGCTAACTGCATCATTTACCGGGCTATCTGCCGAGCTAACGGCAACGGATGTTCCGGGCGGGGTAATACCTGCCTGCTTTTCCAGACGGTCTTTTAATTCCACCACCAGACGTTCGGCGGTTTTTTTCCCTACGCCCGGCAGCCGGGTTAGTGCCTTTGCATCTGCATTCACAATACAGCGCGTAAAATCATCGGCGCTCATCCCTGAAAGTATGGTTAACGCCAGTTTTGGCCCAACACCACTAATACGGATTAAATGGCGGAACATCAGCCGCTCTGCCGATGCATAAAAACCATAAAGTAGCTGCGCATCCTCGCGCACGACAAGATGGGTATGTAAAATAACGTTTTCACCAACCTCTGGCAACTGGTAAAACGTTGACATAGATGCCTCAAGTTCATAACCCACCCCCTGCACATCAAGCAATAACAGCGGGGGCTGTTTTTCAAGGATGGTACCCTGTAAGCGTCCAATCATTTTTTTCTCTTTATTCGATTTTCTATACGGATGACCATTGCCTGCTAGCGCCAGCGACCACCTCGAACACGGCTGGCAATACCGATCTGTTTTAGCGGCATGTGATTCGCATGACAGATAGCAATCGCCAGCGCATCAGCTTCGTCACATTGAGGCAGAAAATCGAGTTTAAGCAGGATTTTCGTCATCTGCTGTATCTGCTGCTTATCAGCCCCACCAGTGGCTGCAACGGCTTTTTTAATCGCTCGCGGGGTGTATTCACCAATATCCAGTTGTGCCTGTGCGGCCGCACAGATCGCCGCTCCGCGTGCCTGCCCGAGTTTTAATGCTGAATCGATATTTTTATTA
Organism: uncultured Thiotrichaceae bacterium; assembly: GCA_964466455.1. Lineage (GTDB taxonomy): Bacteria > Pseudomonadota > Gammaproteobacteria > SZUA-229 > SZUA-229 > S010-25. The sequence continues at coordinate 4,814 of CAYXNL010000052.1, read as the reverse complement.
ACAAAAACCTGTTCAATACCTGCTGACGTTGGTTGCCATTGTTCAATAACCAGGCTGATTCGGGTAAAAATATCACTGAGTCGTTGTGGGAAAGTTTCCCCTTTCACCTTGATATAACCGCTATCCAGATAGCGATGACGAAAACCATCACTGTCAATAACGGCATAACCGGTGCAGCGGGAACCGGGATCAATACCAAGAATACGTACCTGTTTTTTCATTAATGCGCCGGTATTTTCATGGACAGATTCTGTTCAAACTACCCGGCTGACAGCTTTGCCATCACCTCATCTGAAAAACCAGCATTCGAATGAACCTGCTGCACATCGTCCAGATCATCCAGCACATCAATCAGACGCATCAGTTTTTCCGCGTCATCAAAACTTATTTCAACACTAGTCTCGGGCTTTTCAATTATTTCCGCCTGCTCCGGCTGAAAACCGGCTTCGGTCATGGTTTCCCTGATAGCAATATAATCAGCAAAGTCTGTAATAACATCAATACTGCCATCCTCCGCAGTTTCAATATCATCAGCACCCGCCTCCAGTGCCGCTTCCATAAGGGCATCTTCGTCGCTGCCCGGCGGATAAACCAGCAGACCACTACGCCTGAACATATAAGCAACCGAACCATCGGTACCCAGATTGCCGCCCGCTTTGGTAAAAGCATGACGAACTTCCGAAACAGTGCGATTACGGTTGTCCGTTAAACAGTCCACCATAATTGCGGTGCCTCCGGGGCCATAACCTTCATATCGAATTTCCTCATAACTGGCTTCATCCCCCTCACCGGTGCCCCGCTTAATTGCACGTTCGACGGTATCACGGGTCATGTTCGATCCCAGTGCCTTATCTACAGCCAGGCGTAAACGAGGGTTGGCTGCCACCTCACCGCCGCCGCCCCCTCTGGCTGCAACGGTAATCTCACGGATCAACTTGGTGAATATCTTACCGCGTTTCTTATCCTGCGCAGCCTTACGATGTTTAATGTTTGCAAACTTACTGTGTCCGGCCATTTTGCCCCTCAGCAGATTTTTCTATTTGTCTGTTTATAACTTTTCTCATCACCATATTTCTCTTCGCTTTCCGTACTGCTACACCATTTCAGCATCCAGTATTGGAGTAATCGTGTCCTGATCGAACATACCGGTACGCAGAAAAACAATGACCTGTTTTGCAACATCAGCAGAAATCAGCATGCCCAGATGGCTAACCGGTAGAACAATTGAATCGTTTGCTCCTTTTAGCATGGTCTCCTCAACGGCAACAGTACCATCGTGCGGTAATGATGGGCCACCGGCAATCAGGCCCAGACCGACCGGAAAATTACCCGCTATCACGCCGATATCCTGCCAGCCCTTCCACTGTGGCACATCACCTGAAAGACCATTGATATAATGTTGTCCCAGCATCCATCTTGTCATGGGGCTTTTAATAACGCGCCGTCCCACCGCACTGCCGTTAACTGGCGAACCCATCAGTACGATACGGCCCTTTGAGGAGAACGGGAACTGATCATACATATGCAATAGCACAATACCACCAAAACTATGCGCCACAAAATGAACTACTGGCGCATCAATGGTTGTAACATATTCATGCAGACGTTGGGCAATTTCTGCTGGTGGCTTGCCCCATACGTGATAGTTAAAGGGATGACATTCATAACCGGCCGTCACCAGACGATGGCGCAGGCGCAGCAAATTAATACCAACACTCCATATTCCATGAATTAATACGACTGCTTCACGCATAGCAACGGTAACTCACCTGATAAACATGTTCTACAATAACACCATCATTTTACCCTAAGCATAACATTCAGGGCATAACATTCGAGGCATAATATTCAGGGCGAAACTTCCAGCATCCTCGTTAATGCCGTTCTCGCCTCATGCGCCACCTTCTCATCTACCTGTATCCGGTTCACAACATGGCCTTCCACCAGATTTTCCAGCACCCAGGCAAGATGTTGTGGATCAATACGAAACATGGTGGAACACATACAGACATGTGGCGACATAAAATGCACATTTTTGCCTTCATGCCTGTACTGTTCATGCAGACGGTTCACCAGATTAAGCTCGGTAGCCACCAACCAGCGGCTACCCGGTTCGCCACTGGCAATGGTTTTAATAATATATTCGGTAGAACCAACATAATCCGCTTTCTGACAGACATCCAATGAGCTTTCGGGGTGGGCAATAACCAGAGTTTCCGGGTATTTTTCTCTGAAATTGTCAATCTGTTCCGGCTTAAACATCTGGTGTACCGAACAGAATCCATTCCATAAAATCATTTTTGCCTTATTGATCTGTGTTGCCGTCAGTCCACCCATGGGTTTCTGGTAATCCCAGATAACCATGTCATCCAGTGGTATTCCCATGTTATAAGCGGTATTACGTCCCAGATGCTGGTCAGGGAAAAACAGGACTTTTTTCCGTCGCTCAAAACACCATTCAAGCACATGAGCGGCATTGGTTGACGTACACACGATACCCCCGTGTGTCCCGCAAAAGGCTTTTAAGTTAGCTGCAGAATTAATATAGGTAACCGGAGAAATTTCTGTATCGGGATCCAGCACACTCGCCAGCTCGGACCAGGCACGTTCCACATTCTGCAGATCGGCCATATCCGCCATGGAACAGCCGGCAGACACATCAGGTAAAATGGAGATCTGATCGGGCCGGGACAGAATATCTGCCACTTCTGCCATAAAATGCACACCACAGAAGACAATATACTGTGCCGCTGAACTGGCCGCCTGCCGGGACAATTTTAATGAATCGCCGGTAAAATCTGCGTGATGAAATACCTCGTCGCGCTGGTAATGATGCCCCAGGATAACCAGCCGGTCGCCCAGTGTTTCGCGCGCCTGTAAAATGCGCTGCTCACAGTCCTCGTCTTCCAGCAGGGTGTAAGGTTGTATTGCCTGGGCACTCATCACTTTACTCTCATCTTTATCAGGCAGACGCCTTATCCGCCTCGGTTTTACGTAATTTCAGGTTTAACTCACGTAATTGTTTGCTGGAAACTTCTGCCGGTGCCGAGGTTAACGGGCAGGCAGCACTCTGCGTTTTTGGAAAGGCCATTACATCACGAATGGAGTGCGCACCAGCCATCAGCATTACCAGTCGATCCAGCCCAAACGCAATACCAGCATGAGGAGGACAACCATAGTTGAGTGCATTTAACAGAAATCCAAATTTATCTTCTGCTTCCTGCTGAGAAATCCCCAGAACATCAAATACCGCATTTTGCATAGCTGTCTTATAGATACGTTCCGAACCACCACCCGCTTCAGTACCGTTAAGCACCAGATCATAAGCGCGTGATAGCACGCTACCCGGGCTGGCCTTAAATTCTTCCACCGAGCGGGTCGCTGGCGCGGTAAATGGATGGTGCAAAGCGGTCCAGTTCCCCTCACTGTTTTTTTCAAACATCGGAAAATTGACCACCCATAATGGTTGCCAGCCAGCATTGGTTTCTTTGTCAACCAGCCCACGATCCAGCCCCAGCTTCACTCGCAGGGCACCGATTGATTCATTCACCGTGGTAGCGTCACCAGCGCCGAAAAACAGAATATCACCAGACTGAGCACTGGTTTTTTCGATAATGGCAGTTAAAACCTCATCGGGCAGAAATTTTACAATCGGTGACTGTAGTCCATCACGCCCTGTCGCAACATCATTCACTTTAATCCATGCCAGCCCTTTGGCACCGTAACGACCTACATAATCGGTATATCCATCAATCTCCTTACGTGAGAGTACTGCGCCGCCGGGCAGACATAACACCACAATACGCCCTTGCGGATTATTCGCCGGACCGGAAAACACCTTAAATTCTACTTCCTTCATCACTTCAGCCAGATCAATCAGCTCAAGCGGAATACGAAGATCGGGTTTATCGGAACCAAAACGTGACATTGCTTCACTATAATCCATACGCGGGAAAGGATCGGGTAGCGTTACGTTGAGCACACGATGGAATAAACCGCGAATCATTTCTTCCATTAATGACATAACGCCATTTTCATCCATAAAAGTGGTTTCTATATCCACCTGGGTAAATTCAGGCTGACGATCAGCACGCAAATCCTCATCACGAAAGCAGCGCACAATTTGATAATAACGATCCATACCGGACATCATCAGTAACTGTTTAAATAGCTGAGGTGATTGCGGCAAAGCAAAAAAACTACCGGGATGTGTCCGGCTGGGTACCAGATAATCCCGCGCCCCTTCCGGGGTAGCTTTGGTTAACATGGGCGTTTCAATATCCCAGAACCCATGCTCATCAAGAAACTCACGCAGATAATGGGTCACCCGGTTACGCAGTCGCATACGCTGCTGCATTTCATCACGGCGCAGGTCAATATAACGGTAACGCAGACGCAAATCATCGTTCACATCATTTTCATCAAGCTGAAATGGCGGCGTTTGTGAGGCATTCAGTACTTCCAGTTGCAGTCCCAGAATCTCAATTTTTCCTGTGGTTAAGTCTGGATTTTCGGTTCCCTCAGGACGTGGACGCACCCGACCGGTCATGCGCAACACGTATTCATTACGAATATGCTCGGCCAGTTCAAAAATCTCTGCACGGTCAGGGTCGAAAACCACCTGAACCAGCCCTTCACGGTCGCGCAGATCGATAAAAATAACACCACCGTGGTCCCGGCGACGATTGACCCAGCCACACAAAGTGACTTCCTGATCGAGTAATTCTTCAGTAACTTCTCCGCAATAATGGCTGCGCATGTATATTTCCAGTTAATCAGTAAATTAGATGAAATAGCCAGCGTTTTAATCAACG
>CAYXNL010000051.1:0-15868 GCA_964466455.1 uncultured Thiotrichaceae bacterium | reverse complement strand
TAAGACACCGCTAATCAGTTGAAACCTAAGGTTTACTACAAATTTATAGGGAACCCCTGAATAAGTTACGCAATAATCACATACCATTCGAAAATAAATCGTGGTGTATTTCTGTCTTCTCTCGCATGGTTTTCAGTGCCAATGCATAACCGACAAGAATATTTAACGTCCATGAAATGCGCTGTTTGAAATAACGCTCCGCCTCTGCATTATTTTGCTTCGCATTGTCATTTAAAATCTGTTCAACATTACGCAATATTATCTGCTCGGGAATATAACAAATCCGGTTATTTTTATAACTGCTCATCCGCAATTCAGCTATCGGATAGGCACCACCATCGGCTGAAGAAACGGTAACAATCAGTGCTGGTTTATGGCCAAGTTCAAAACGGTTGAATAATAAAAAGAAATTTTTCAACCCGGAAGGCACCTGACCATGCCATTCCGGTGAAATAATGACAAAAGCATCACTTTCGCTTAACTGTTTTTTTATCGGCGCCAGCAAAGTGTTCCATTGTTCGTTATTCTCCCACAGTGTCTGATCCCATAAAGGCAGCGGGTTATCTGCAAGTGCAAAAACAGATGCTTCCACATCCGTCTGTTCAGTATTTAGTGTTTTCTCGATATAACGCGCAACCTTTTCACTTTGTGACGGGTTACGGTGGCTGCCACTGATAATGGTTATTTTCATATTTTTTTCCTGTCTACCCTGTTTATTAAATGACCCACTCTGATACAAACGTATCAATAAACCACCTACCACAAGCCGTCTGGATATTCCTGTCTGGTTTATTCGGTATTGCTAAATCACCAGTACCGGTTCCTGCATACGAGAAAATTGCTCTCGAAGTTCCAGTATATGCTCCTCCCAGTATGCGTTTGTATTAAACCAGGGGAACGCTTTTGGAAAAGCCGGGTCATGCCAGCGCTGTGCAATCCATGCCGCATAATAGATGATACGTAAACTACGCAGAGCCTCAATTAGAGATAACTCCTGTGGATTCATCTCACTGAAGTCCTGATAGCCTTCCAGAAGATCGCAAAGCTGTTCGGTCATTTCCTTGCGTTCACCAGATAATAACATCCACAGATCCTGAATTGCCGGGCCGTTACAACAATCATCCAGATCAACAAAATGCGGGCCATCATCCGTCCACAGGATATTACTGCGATGGCAGTCTCCATGCAGACGGATCGAGGTAAAATCACCGGCGGATTTAAACAGACGCCGAATTTCACCAAGCAGATCCTCCACCAGTGTCTGATAGGCGACTTCCAGATATGATGGAATAAACTCCTGCGAAAGTAAATAATGGCTAGATGCTACAGCCATGCGATCAATATCAATAGTCTGGCGATGCTGAAAAAGCTGGCTGCGACCGGCGGCATGAATGCGTGCAATAAAACGACCGGTTCTGACCCTGTCTTCGGTATTTTCAAGATCCGGCCAGCGCCCTCCCTGCACAGGGTACAGGGCGTAGCGGTAACCGCCATGCTGCAATAGTGTCTGAGCATCAAACGCCAGCGGTGCTACCACCGGAATTTCCTCTTCAGCGAGCATGAATGAAAAATCATGCTCCTCCTGAATTGCCTCATCAGACCAGCGATCGGGGCGATAAAATTTGGCAATGACCGATGGCGCATCTTCAATATCCAGTCGATACACCCGGTTCTCATAACTGTTTAATGCCAGCATACGCCCATTACATTCGTAACCACAGGATTCGACCGCAGCCAGTATCATTTCCGGGTCAAGATCTGAATAATCCGGCTTTAACAGCATATAAACACCACCATTGTAAATGCCCCATTCTATACTACTCCCTGAGTTTTTACCCGAAAAGACACGCAGTCGCCACAAAGTGGCTGGCCGATACCGAACGGTGAAACATTACTTTTCATCCCACTGCAACTACTGGTATTATCTCAGCATGAACAACAGAGAATACTTTTGATGCACGGCATGATTCCTCTGGACCCTGACTCCAGCGTATCCGGTATTTCCTATGCGGTAGTGTATATTCCCAAACGCAGCCGCAACCGGTTCTCCGCTAATTGTGTACAGATAAAAGCCTGCGCCGATGATGCGCGCAATGATGCCGACCCGGCTAACAAATATTTTGCCGCTCGCGTAAGCGGGCCATCGAAGTCTTCCGAAGGGCAGGTGATTTATTATCTACTTGAATGGCTGGAATAAACAACCCTTCTGCAAGCGGACAGGGCATGACTAAGGGGAACGGTAATTAAAAATCAACCCGGAAGGGATTGACCGGCTACTCGGTCATAGCAGCAAGACTCTCCTGTGCAATTTCGCGGACTTCGGCATCCTCATCGCGCAGGCATTTTTCTATTTCAGTGATATATTCATCGCGCCCCGTCAGAGAAAGATAATGACAGGCATCGGCACGCACTCGCGCATCATTATGTGACAGGAACTGCTGCAATACTGGCAAGGCATCGTCTATTATCGGATCGGTGGCAAACTCTTCCAGTACCACACCAATACCCAGTTTCAGGTTTATTTTTGCATTTTCATCTGCCATGAAGCCAGTAACCACCTTTATTGCCGATGGCTGCTCGCGAATATAATGAATAACCCCACTGATATTCCCGTCAGTTAAACTTTGTTGCAGATATTGTTGCCGATACTGCTGCTCACCGTGCTCGGTACCCGCCTTTTTAATCCAGTCCTTTATAGTCTGCGGAGTTTGCTCACCTTCAAAAACAAAATCGCCAAGCTGCATCCAGGGCACCGAGCGAACACCCATTTTTTCAGCCACCCCCGGTGACTGCTCCAGATTAATTACTTTTAACTGTGCAATATCCCCCTGCTTTACCATCGCAGTAAGTGTCTGTAGTGCCACCTGACAATGGGCGCAATGCGTTGAAAGCAGTAACATAACAGCAGGTGGCTGAAGTGTCGGATTTTCTAATGCCATACGACAACCCCCGATATTTTCGAAATAATACCTGTCATTCTCATTTGACCCGTCAGTATATCAGCTTCCATAGCAGTTCTTGCCGTAACAGGATATAGTTAAACCAGATTTTGTTGTTTTACGTTACACTCATTAAATTATGTATGCTATAAATATTTATCAACAAATTACTAATATGGGTTTATTTATATAATGCAAACGTCTATTTCTCACAATGGTAATCCGTTTTATTGTTTAATATTCAGCCTGTTCTGCTGGCTCTTTACCCTGGCAGCCTCCAGCCCGCTTTATGCAGCAGACAAAAATAGCGACATACTTAAATTTAATGACAGCCGGCTTGAAGAGGCGGTGGTTTATCCGAACTGGTTTAAAACCTCTTCCGGAGATTTACGTGTTGACCTGAAACAGGCATTGAAAGAAGGTAAAAACGGCATTATCACCTATTTTGGACAAAAACATTGCGCCTACTGCAAACAGTTTATCCAGACCAGTCTTTCCAACCCTGATATCGTTAATTATCTGCGTAAAAATTATGATGTCATCGCCTTTAATATATGGGGTATTGACGATATTATTGATACCGATGGAAAGCTGTATTCGGAGCGCGATTTATCCCTTCATTACAAAACCAATTTTACCCCTTCACTGGTTTTTTATGACCGTGATGGCAAACCGGTATTTCGCCTGCGTGGTTTTTACCCACCCTATAAATTTGGTGCCGCGCTGAAATATACCACCGAAATGTTCTATAAAAAGGAAACCTTCAGTGATTACCTCGCTCGCGCTGTACCGGGGAAATTTTTCCTCCAGAATGGCCTTAATGAACGGAAATTTTTCCGTCCGCCTCCTTATAATCTGCCGGCACTATTGCACCACGGTAAGGCATTAAGTGTGTTTTTTGAAGAAAGCGACTGTCATACCTGTGATTTATTACATAGCGGTCCCTTAAGTAAGCAAAAGCCCATACAGCAACTTGAAAAAATGAACGTAATACAACTAAATATGTGGAAAGGCACCCCGGTTATTACCCCGCAGGGTGAAAAAACTACGGCAAAAGACTGGGCTAAACAGTTACATATTTTTTACGCACCCACACTGGTATTTTTTGACCCTGATGGTAAAGAAATTATTCGTATTGATTCAGTCACCCAGTTTTATCGTCTTCTCGGTGTGCTGGAATATGTCAATAAAAAGGGCTACAAACATGGGGTTGATTACCAAACATGGCGACTACAACAACGTAAAATCCGTCGCTAAAATCTGCTGATAATTATCATTATTAGCGGGTAGATAAACCAGATAGATAAAAAGGACAGAATTTATTACCCATGTATATAACCGAAATGCAAAACAGGCTTGCTGATTTTATCTGGCAGAAAGATATCAAACACCTTGCCCGCTGGCAAAGGGGCAGCATCTCTTTTTTACGTATTATCTATGCTGTCGGCAGTGACCTGGCCAGTGGTCTTATTTCATTACGTGCTGCGGGGCTGGTCTATATTACCCTGCTGTCACTGGTTCCCCTGCTTGCGGTAAGTTTTTCGGTACTGAAAGGTTTCGGTATCCACAATCAATTAGAACCATTACTGCTTCACCTGCTTATACCACTGGGCAATAAAGGCCCGGAGATAGCTAATCAGATTATTAGTTTTGTCGATAATATAAAAGTTGGCGCGCTGGGAACTTTAGGTCTGGTTTTTTTACTCCTGACCGTCCTGTCGCTGGTAAAAAAAATTGAAACCGCATTTAATTATAGCTGGAAGATAGCCACAACGCGCAGCCTGATTCAGCGTTTTAGCAATTATCTCAGCGTTATTCTGGTTGGTCCGGTACTCATTTTTACCGGCATCGGCATAACAGCAAGCGTCAACAATTCCACTATCGTTAATGATATTTTAATGATCGAACCTTTCGGTTCATTCATCTTAATGATCGGAAAAATACTTCCCTTTTTTCTGATGCTTATCGTTTTTACTTTTATCTATATTCTGGTACCCAACACCCGTGTAAAGATAAAACCTGCCCTTGCCGGTGCATTGACCGCCAGTCTCTTATGGGAGTTAGCCAGTCGAATTTTTACCAGCTTTATTGCCAGCTCAACTAATTACACCGCCATTTATTCCAGCTTTGCTATTTTAATTATCTTTATGCTCTGGATATACGCCACCTGGTTGATTGTATTAACCGGAGCCTCATTTGCGTTCTATTATCAGCATCCTGAATCTACTCACAACCGACAACAGGACATACCTGTAAGCTGTCGCCTGCGTGAAAAACTTGCCATAACCATTATGCAGATTATCAGTTACCAATTTCATCATCAGCAACTACCATTGAGTACCCTGCAATTATCCAGAACACTGGATATTTCAGAACCACTCATTCTTTCTGTCGTTCACGCGCTGGAAACCGCTGAACTACTGGTTAAAATTGAAAAAGGAAAGAATACCTATATACCCGCACGCTCACTGGAAACAATCCGTATTGATTCTGTCTTTTCTGCGATACGTAAAGCGGAAGAAAGCGCTCATTTACATCTCGACACCATTACCGCAGACAAAAAAGTTGATGAAATTATCAATCGAATTAACCATTCACGAAAAAAAGAACTCGGCGATATCACCATCAAAGATATTATCTAAGGGCACTTCGATTAATTTATTGCGCCCTCTGATAACGCAATACATGAATTATTTTATGCCTATTTGCAATGCCTGCCAGACAGGTTGTGTCTGAATTAATGATAACGCCTGCTGCAATAATATCTTTCCCGGTGGACGTTGATGCCACGTTGATGCACCGGAGGGATGCGGCAGGGGAATAATCAGGCTTTCTGCGCCATCTATTTTCTGGCTAAAGGTCTGGCCGATAACATCCACCAGCTTGCCGAAAGAGAGAAACTGTGAGATAGCCAACTTACCGACTGGAATAATTAATACTGGCTTCAGCATATTCAATTCGGCATTTAACCATTGTGAGCAGTTGGCAATTTCTTTTTTATTCGGCACCCTATCGCCGCCCTCCGGTTTTTTACCGGGGAAACAGCGACACACGGCAGATATATAAACCTGCTGCCGAAAATTTTTTTCCTCCACCCCAATAGAAACAAACCATTTAAACAGTGTTTTACCCGCTGTCCAGGCGAAGGGTCGCTGTAATTGCTCTTCACGAATACCGGGTGCCTGCCCGATCAGTAAAATCGGCGAAATTACCGGCTCCCCCTGAATAACGGGCGGAATCATATCCGGACACCAGCGACATTGATTTAGCGTCTGCTGATGTTTGATAATTAGCTGTTCTGTGACCATATAAATCCACGTTAAATAAGCTACCCCGCAACAAGCTGCGGGAGATAACCCGAAAGAGAATAAACTACCCTGCCGCAAGCAGACGGAATCAGGATCTGAATAATGTATCGGCGCTAACAGGAACATCCGCCATTTATTTCACACAAACCGATCAACGGAGTACAGCAATTGCTAAAATCAGGCACTATTTCAGCAGATTTCATATTTCTGTAACAATCAAACGCTAAAGTGTATCGCGTTTTAATGAATAAATTACTTTTTTCCAATAGATAGAACCTTTCCAATGAGGAATAATAGATGAAAAAACATATCCTGGCCGGCCTGATGATTGCGGCTATTTCAACTTCCGCTCTGATCTCAACTTCCGCCATGGCGGCTACCATCGAAGGTACTGGTTCCAGCTTCCAGTATCCGGCAAACAAAGCCTGGGCGAAACTTTATTTTGATAAAACCGGTAATAAAGTTAATTATTCACCCACTGGCTCCGGCGCTGGTATTAAAGAAGTTTCCGCCCGTCATGTCGATTTTGGCGGTAGTGATAAACCCCTCAAACCCTCTGTATTAAAGAAGAAAAACTTAAGCCAGTTTCCTATTGCCATCGGTGCCATCACCTTTGCCTACAATATCCCTGGTGTTTCGAACCTGAAATTGTCTGAAAGTGCAATTTCCGGGATTGTACTGGGTAATATCGAATACTGGGATGCCAACACAATCAAACATGACAATCCAGGGCTGAATCTGCCACATAAAAAGGTTTTATTTGTACATCGCTCAGATAAGTCCGGCACCACCTTTGGCTTTACCTATTACCTGTCAAAAATGAACTCAGTCTGGCGCACACATTTTGGTGCCAGAAAAGACGTTAACTGGCCAATGAATAACCAGATTGCCGGTAAAGGTAATTTCGGCGTATCCACAGCGATCAAAACCAATGCGTATTCAATTGGTTATGTTGATTATGCCGACGCAGTTTCCAACAAGTTGCAGCTGGCAACTATCGAAAACCGGGCGCATAAATTTGTTAAACCCAACCCAGCTTCTTTTGCTACTGGTGCAAAATACGCCAACCTGGATCCTAAAATAGACTTTTATGCCAACATTGAGTATCCAAAATCCGGTTATCCTGTGATGACCGCAACCTTTGTGCTGGTACCGAACGAAAGTAGCAAGAAAAAACAGGTTGCCGACTTCTACCGCTTTGCCTTTTCGCATCCAGATACCATTTCAGCTCTGGGTTATGTCGCCCTGCCACCAGTGGTCGTAAAAAAAGTTGAACATTACATGGCTAATAAAGGCATGTAATGCACTCGATTTTAACCCTGACATAGCAATTTGTTATATAATTCAGCCCCTTTCCTATACTTATCCGGTGTGTTTTTTCATACAAAAACTGCTGGGAATAAGGAGAGGGGCTGTTTAGGGGTACCAGAATACACCAGTTTTTTATAACACTTTGTAAATTACAACATAATGGTAGTGTAACCGGTGAAAACAAACACATCAGCAAGGCCATTAATCTATCTGACAAACACGTTGCACCTGAACACATTTTTCAACCAGATAAATCCCAACCAGTATTAAGCCCGATACCTGTGGAAAAATTATTTAGAATACTCGCTACATCCAGTGCCAGTTTTGTTTTTATTATACTGGTAGCAACCGTTACTGTGCTTTACCTTACGGCGAGGCCAGCAATTGAAGAATTCGGCGCACATTTTATTATTGATCCACGTTGGGGGGTCAATATCGTAGAGAACAACACCGCAGCAAAGATCGGCACAACCGTCAAAGCCTTACATAACGAAGCGACTGCCACCACTGCAAACAGTACAGGCAGCCCGACCGATGTGACGACAACCACGCAGACAGCAACAAAAAATACATCCGAGGATGATACATTGTCGCCCAGCGAAGAAGCGAGTCTGAATGATGGTTTTGATACAGATGAAACTATTCCTACCGATGATGATACCGATACCGGCCAAACCAACCTGCCTGATTCTGCCAGAAAAAATATAAAAACTATTTATGGCGGTGCCGTACCCATTGTAGGCACCATTTTTTCCACCCTGATTGCAATGTTATTTTCCATTCCCATCGCCATGGGTATTGCGGTATTTTTATCCGAAATTGCTAATGAACATATTGCCAAACCTATTGGTGTCGCAATTGAGCTGCTTGCTGCCATCCCCAGTATTATCTATGGCATGTGGGCACTCTTTTATTTCGGCCCTTTTGTCGCCTCAATCTTCGGCGGACACAGCGTATCATTACTTATTGCCGGTCTTGTATTAGGGGTAATGGTTATCCCGTTTATGGCAGCATTAAGCCGCGATGCCATCAATACCACGCCCGATGTTCTAAAAGAATCTGCTTACGCGATGGGGGCAACCAAATTTGAAGTGATTAAAGACATTATTTTTCCCTATGCCAAGGCCGGTATTATCGGTTCTATTATTGTTTCACTTGGTCGGGCGATGGGCGAAACGATGGCGGTTGCTTTTGTTATCGGGGGTATATTCAAGTTTGCCCACAATATTACCGCTCCCACCACTTCAATACCGGTTGTACTGGCCAATAATTTTGCCGAGTCCAGTGGTATCAGTATGGATGCTCTGTTTTATTTATCTCTAATCCTGTTTGTTATCAGCTTTATCACTATTTTTTCAGCCAAGTATTTCTTTTTGAGGCGTACATAATCATGCGCTTACTGGTAAATAAAATTGCTATATTGCTCTCATCTCTGATGGCTATTTTAGGTCTACTGTTTTTAGGCTGGATTTTAATTACTCTGGTTATCAAGGGTTCTTCTGCTCTGAGTCCTTATATTTTCACCCATGATCTGGTTAACAATGGCATCCGTAATCTGTTGTGGGGACAGTTTGTCCTTGCCGGAGCCGCTTCCGCCATTGGCATTCCGGTGGGCCTGCTTGCTGGCATTTATTTACAGGAATACGGCAATCATACCCGCTACGCCAACTTTATCCGTGACCTCAGTGATGTGATGATGTCTGCCCCTTCCATTGTTATCGGCACATTTATCTACGCCATTATTGTTATCCCGGTTGGCCATACCAATGGCTGGGCAGGCATTGCCGCCCTGTTTGTGATGATGTTACCTATTGTGGTACGAACCACCGATGACATGCTGGGTCTGGTGCCAACCGAACTGCGTGAAGCAGGTATTGCTATTGGTGCACCCAAATACCACGTGATTCTTCACATTATTTTAAAGGCTGCCAAGGTTGGTATTATGACCGGTCTGATTCTGGCGTTTGCCCGTATAGTAGGAGAAACCGCACCGCTGCTCTATACCAGTGGCTCCACCATCTACATGGAAACAAATTTAAGCCATACCTACCCGTCTATGACCGTTTCCATTTATAACCTGGCTACCATGCCGAATGAAAAACTGGTTGCGCTTGCCTGGGCAGCAGCATTGATCCTCACTCTGGCTGTATTGGCACTAAACCTGCTTGGACGCTTCCTGATTAAAGAGAAAAGGTTGTAGATAAATGAAAAACAAGATGGAAATAAAAAAATTTAGCTTTACCTATAAAGGCGCTAAATCACCATCACTGAATCAAATTAATTTACCGATTCAAACTAATAAGGTAACCGCCATAATCGGTCCGAGTGGCTGTGGAAAATCTACCTTACTGAGAAGCATGAATCGAATTCACGACCTCTACCATGGCAACAAATACGAAGGGGAAATTCTTTTATTAAAGCGGGATGGTAGCCAGCAAAATATTCTTGATATTAAAAAAGAAAATGAATTTATTCGCTTACGTCAGAAAGTCGGTATGGTTTTTCAGAAACCGACACCTTTTCCCATGTCTATCTTTGACAATATTGCCTATGGACTTAAACTTACCGGGCTGAAAAATAAACGTAAACTACATGAACAGGTTGAAAAATCTTTACGAGATGTTGCCCTGTGGGAAGAAGCAAAAGACCGCTTACGCGATGATGCCCGTGGTTTATCAGGGGGCCAGCAACAACGTTTATGTATTGCACGAGTGATCGCCCTGAAACCTGAAGTAATTCTATTTGACGAACCCACCTCGGCACTGGACCCACTTTCTACACTGGCCATTGAAGAGATGATTTTTGAACTCAAGCAAAACTATACCATCACTATCGTTACCCATAATATGCAACAGGCATCACGTGTTTCCGATTACACAGCATTTTTGTACCTGGGTGATCTGATTGAATTTGATACCACCGAAACTATCTTTATCCGCCCGAAAGAAAAACAGACTGAAGATTATATTACCGGAAAATTTGGATAACCTGTCTGTATTAGCAAAAGCAAATGGTGTCGTTCTCTGCCAACGAATTAAAATGATTGGTTTTGATAATAGAAATACATCGTTTATAGAAAAATCTCCCGCTAAAGTAATTAAGGCTGTGCTTCTTAAAACACGGGTATTATTGGCTTACTCAACTGTTCTTTGCCTGCCAGATATTTTAAAGGCATGGCTTCGACCTGATCTGACAGAGAAAATCGCTTGTCTCCGGGATACACCACAATAACCTTATCCAGTTTTAAATCAGACAATGCTGTACGAATTGAAGGCGTCATCCGGGGAGCATCTGTGCGTTTGCATTCCACACCTACCATCTGCCCATTTTTACGCAACAGCAGATCAATCTCGGCACCCTGATGTGTGGCCCAGAACCAGACATCATCAGGCTGTACGGCAGACAGCACTTCTTCAATCACATAGCCTTCCCAGGATGCACCAATTTTAGGATGGGTCAATAAATCACGCTCATTGGTGATGCCCAGTAACTGGTGTAACAAACCAGAATCATGAACATAGATTTTGGGTGACTTAACCTGGCGTTTGCGAATATTCGCATACCAGGGTTGCAACTGCCGAACCATAAAGACATCACTTAATAAATCCAGATAACGCCGTGTGGTGGACTCACTCACCCCCATTGCCCGAGCAAACTCTGCGGCATTCCAGGTCTGTCCATGATAATGAGCCAGCATAGTCCAGAACCGCCACAAAGCTGTCGCTGATGTACGTATACCCCACTGAGGAAAATCTCTTTCTAACAGGGTTTGAATAAAACCCTTACGCCAGGCCAGGCTATCCACCTCACTCAAAGCCAGATAAGATAAAGGAAAGCCACCCCGTAGCCAATGTTGTTGCTGAGCACTTTCGCTTAACTCCAGCAAACTAAAGCCCCGTAAATTCAATGTCTCCATACGACCCGCCAGGGTTTCAGACGACTGCCTGAGCAAATCACCCGATGCACTACCCAGTATAAGAAACTGCCCAGTAAATGACTTACGATCCACCAACACCCTCAAAACTGGAAACAACTCCGGTCGGCGCTGAATCTCGTCAATCACTATCAGGCCCTGAAGTGAACCCAATGCTGTCATTGGCTCGTCGAGCCGTGCCAGACTGACAGGATCTTCCAGGTCAAAGTAATTGACCGAATCTTCCGCCACAAAATCACGAGCCAGGGTGGTTTTACCACACTGGCGAGGCCCCACCAGAGTGAGTATACGGCTGCGTTTTAGCGCAGTTTCAATCCGATCATGCCATTGAGAACGATATATCATTTGATCATGTTACCATGAAAATCCCTCATCATAGTTGCATTTTTTCATGGTATTCAGAAGTGGGGGCACAAATATTCTTCATGCGGTGTCCGTAAATCTGTATTAACACCGATGCGGCTTATTACCTGAAATTGCCCTGAATCACTATTCCGAAACAGCTTTCTGAATGAGTGGTATCAGTGTTTCTGGCAACTTTATATCACCGGAAAGCGCAAAATCGTGCGCTTTGCCGGTCATTTTATTCCAGGTTCTCTGTATTATTAACAGCCACTTACCCTCATCGTATTCAGGGTGTTTTTCCACAAATGCAAGCATATAATGTTCAATAAATACCAGTGCAGAGACATCTTCCAGCAGCTGAGTATCAATATTACTTTTCAGCGATTTCTTACTGACGGCAAGCTTCACACGATTGATGAAGTCATCATCATAACCGGCTTTAACCAGCAGAGCCGCAACCGTATTCGCATGAAACATATAAAGGTTCGTACGCCACAGGTGATAACCTTTACGATCCATCGGGTATTCGTCACGAGGATACTTCCAGCGCTGAATGTGTTGTGCCCGCAACGCCAGTTTCATCACATCATCGGCATCAGGCGCATAACGTTGCTGCATATCAGACATACGATGTGAATACAGCAATTCTTTAGGCCATTGCTTGCCACCACTACTTTCAAGATTAGCATCTTCATTGTTAGCGGCATCGATAAGCGTAACGGCAAGTTCATAGTTGTTTTGTGTCATCATTTTTTGTATCGTGATTAAAATAGTATGGAGCCCAGTATATCATTTCCTTTAGCGACTTCGCACAGGATGAAAAAATATGAATTGATCTGAGGTTTCTTAAGCGCATATTACAACGTAAGCGGCCAAACAAGCACGTTCTTCTTTTTACCTAAGTCACAAAATAAACTCATCGCGAAACCACAACTACCGAGGAGTTTTCCATGCACGATACCAACCAAAGCCAGGATATTATAAAGCCGAATCCATTACGTCAAAAGATACGCCGCTCTACCGATGAATGGAAACGCATTATTGCTGATTATAAAACCAGCGGCTTGACTCAGCGCAACTTCTGCCAACAACGCGATATCGCTTATAGTTCATTTACCAACTGGTTAATTAAACTCAAATGCACAACAAATGACTGTGTCAGACATGTAGCGTTTGAATTATCCTACTAATCGGAGTTAATCCAACGATTAAATTAAAGGAGCATCGACGTCTTACCCATTAGTTCGTTTTAGATTAAGTGTTGAATATCGTTTTCCTTTTTGACAATGAAGTGCATAAAAGATAACACATGGAATAATTTAGGAGCTTTCTAAATCTAAAAGTATGATGAAGTATTCTTTAATTTTCTCCATCGTTTTTTCTTCTTCGTCGATAAGGCCAGACAATCCTGGATCGGTTAACGGGTAATCTGAGCTACGTAAATTATTGTAAGGGATTTTTAAATCTGTGTATGGCCGATATGCCTTAAACGCTTGAACCACATCTATATAAGAAAAGTCATCATGCTGTAATAAAGCATGCATGTCAAAGTTATCGCGCATGGTATGTCGATCAGCGAGCACTAAAGCTTTTGTGACAAAGAGCGTTTCTAATGATGCTAAACGTAAGTTTTTTGACCATTTCACGCCTGGGTCTTCCGCTAATTTTTCTCGCCCATTTTCCTTCGGCAATGTAAAAAAAGTAAGTTTTACGCCATCAACGGACCAGTCTTGGTGGTAATCATCGATGTCGCAGCCTTCATTCTCTGCGTATTGGCGTTCTGCCATAGGAAGAATATCTTCAACCTCACAACCTTCCTCTCTCAGGCGATCAAGAAATTCAGAAATAGCTTTTTTTGGCAGTTTATTTTCTGTGGTTGCGAAATCTAAGTCTTCACTTAATCGATGCTTCAGATAAACAGAAAGTGCTGTCCCACCAACAAGCAGGAACTGGTCAAGCAGTGTTTCTCCTGCAATTTTATTTGCAAGAGCCTCAGTGTTTTCTTTCACGTATTGACTAATTTATGCAAGAAGTTGGCGGTAACAGGAATAACGGATTCGGCTACTTCTTGACGTTCTTTTAATTGCTTCCACGTCGATAATAACAGACCCATTCCAAAGTGACTTTTTAGGATTAGCAAATCGCCTTCGGTAGGATCTGCCAGTACACGAGCAATCACACGAACAACTGGCAACTGGTCGCCAGAAGACCAGAAGCGCACTTTTGAAAGCCCTAATTGATGCGGGTTAACCTTGTCTTGCGCAGATTTTGACCGGACCACAAGCTCAAGTCCTAGGCTCTCAAGCATGTTCATCACTTTACCGAGCTGCGCAGTTTCTTTGCCATTCTCCACTTCGCCAATAAAGCGCATCGCTAGCCAGGTGCTGGCATGCACATCCGATTGGCGCAAACCAAGTGCTGTACGGGTTTGACTGGCCAGTTGTCCGAGTTCTGCTGGGTTGTGAACAATAGTTTCCATTGGGTTGCCCCCGTAAATCTGTTAATTGGATTATAGCATACATATTCCCGCTCGGGCATATTGAGTCTTGTCCAATATAAAATGAGCCTGAACGCTGCTGTGCGTGTTTCCAACATAAAATGAGCCTGAAAGCCCTGAAATTGGTTAAAAGTCGCCTATTCCTGACCCCACTTATTCGGAGAGGGAGGGTGTCAAAAAAAAGTTCTGTGTAGTTTACCGATTAACGAGGCATGCTCTTCGTCTATACCGACTTTCTCTGCCTGTTCTGCCCAGTGCTGCATAGCTGATTGCACATCTTCAATGATTGTTTTAGGGTTTTTCACATCAGCCGCTTTCGCAGCTGCCAGCAAATCCTCTAACAAGAAATCATCTCGCTTTCCATTACAACTCATTTGATGGCGCTCTATGAATGGATTGCCTGGCCTGTAGCTGAAGCAAAGATCATACGCCGGTGCCAACTGCCAGTTTCCATCACCAAACATTAAAAATGCATGGTTCTTCGTGTGATCATCCTGATTACGCGCACATATATTGAACACCATCCTGCGGTACATTTCCGTCAGGTCGGATTGTGGCAGACCAAGATCTCTGATTGTTTGAAATAATCGCTCATACCCTACTTGTCCAGGTGGGTCACGATCAGCATGTATCATACCGGCAAAAGTCACCACATGGATTTTTGTATTGCCATCAACGCGGTCGAAACGCTGCGTCATAAAGTGTGCCCGGTCGTTATCATGCAATAGGCGGCACTCCATCATGTTAATTCCTGCCTCATAGGCCATCTCACTGTAGGCATATTCAATACGGCCAATTTGTTTGCTACTTGCATGCTCTTCGTTATCTATTTCATCAAATTTGAGCAACCAGTGAACATAACCTTCCGGGACATTTGCCTGTCCAGACAGGACATCTTTTGTTTCATCGTTTACCGCAATCACTGCTTTTGCTTTAGCACCACCGGCACTGGTACCCACTGTCACCAATGTTTCAATACCATCATCTAAGTTCGTATTCGTTTGCTGGCGCTCGTCAAGAACACTTCTTGCCACTTCCACCAGGTCGCTGACCTGAAGTGCTATGGGTTCACTTAATTTCCGAGGTTCCAGATCGGGTTGAAACTCTAGCGCCCCCATACCCCGCGTGCTGACATAACAGAGTCGTTCAAGAGGATTAAGGTCATCCAGATGTCGACCGTGATTAGCCAGGTAAGTATCCAACAATCGATTGCCAAATTTCTCTGGCAGACAGTCTGCAATAAACCCCGGCAATCCTTTAAAGGTATTGGTATCAGCCAGCTCGGGAAACTGAAAGACTTTAGCACTGAGCGGCAACTTAACTGGACTAATCTCTAATCCGGTTTGTACAAATTCTGGATCATACTGAAAGCTTGCCAGCATCCTGTCATGATTCCACAAAAGCGCACCAACGCGTTGCTCCCATAAATTTACAGTTATCACTTCCACCCGTTAATCTGCCTCTCGTTTACGGCCCATCGGCCTCGTTGATGGCCTGGCTGATGGTTTTTTCGATAGTCTTTGCGCTTTTGAAA
>CAYXNL010000050.1:0-16626 GCA_964466455.1 uncultured Thiotrichaceae bacterium | reverse complement strand
ATAAAAAGGATATCTGGTGTTCAAGACACGCTGTAAATACCTCCATGTAAGCTCGACACCCGCATCCATGCGACTGACGGTCTTGAACACCAGGTACCCTTTTCATCCATCCTGTTAGTAAGAGGCAGCAGAAGAGAAGTGTAAAAAATTCAGGAATGGTGAGATCTACTTTCAAATTGCTCACTGGCATCAACCGCATAATGATGCAGTGTTTCCAGATCAGAAATTTCAATCTGAAAATTACGTTTATGCAATACCCCGTGTTTGCGCCAGTGTTGAAGATGCCGGTTAACCACCTGGCGCACCGAACCGACCATCCGCGCCAGTGCTTCATCATGTAAGTCATGAATAAGCCTGAGCTGAGAGGGTTTATCGTTAGAGCACGGATGCTGCGGAACAACGTGGCGCAATATCAGCCGGGCAAGACGTGTCATGGTATCGTATAAGGCAAGATCGGTAGCAAGATCTTCCATTTTCCGCATCTGATCGCCAAGATACGGCAGGAAATTTCGGTTAAATTCAGGATGCTGATTAATCCATTCACGGGCGGTATGGATGGGTACGGAAATCAGTTCGATATCCCCCATCGCCACTGGTTCTATTTCATGCGGATCGGTATTGAGCAGGGTCACCATATCAATACCATCACCCGGTCCAAGTATGGTTAAGGTAAGGCTACGACCGGTTTGCGGATTAATCCGCATAACTTCCACCCGACCTGAAATTAGCAGATAAAAACGCTGTTGAAATATTTCATGATCAAGCTGCACCCCACGTCGCCAGGTATCACGCCGGTACATAAGCAGCATATTATCTATTAATGGCGTTGACAGCCCGGAAAATAACGGGGATTGTGCTAAGATGTTTTTGCAACGATAATAAAAATCCGTATCTTTTTTCATTGATAGTATTTCCTGTTACTGCCTCACAGAGATATGATGGATACATAGTAAGATGCATTAAACAATGGCACCATGACTCAGGTCATGTATAGGCTCAGATCTGTCACTCAGGTTGCAGTCGCTTTATTATTTTTCACTTATGCTTTCACCTTTCTCAGACAAACAGAAAAAACTTCCGTTCGCTACTTATACTTCCAAAAAATGGAGACAACCATAATGACCCACACAATTACCGGGCTTCACGCCAGGGAAATTCTTGACTCACGCAGTAATCCAACCATAGAAGTTGAATGCACACTGGCGAGCGGCATTGTAGCCCGTGCCTCAGTCCCCTCAGGCGCTTCAACTGGCAGCCGTGAAGCGGTGGAACTACGTGATGGGGAACCCGGCCGATTTGGTGGCAAGGGAGTAATGCAGGCTGTTGCCGGGATTAATGGTGAGATTGCAGCCGCAGTGACCGGCCTTGATAGTCGCCAGCAGGCACTCGTTGACCATACCATGATTGACCTTGATGGCACGCCTAACAAGGCTCGTCTGGGAGCCAATGCTATCCTTGGGGTGTCACTGGCCGTTGCCCGTGCCGCAGCTACAAATAGCAATCTAGCACTGTTTCAATATCTGGGTGGACCCGGCGCAACTCGGCTGCCAGTACCACACATGAATATTCTCAATGGTGGGGTTCATGCACACTGGCAGGGGCCGGATTTTCAGGAGTTTATGATCGCACCCTTTGGTGCCAGCAGTTTTCGACAGGCACTGGAATGGGGCAGTGAAATTTATCATACACTACGTTCTTTGCTGGAACAGAAAGGACTGTCTGTCGGCATTGGTGATGAAGGCGGCTTTGCACCGCACGTCAGCTCCAACGAAGAGCCCTTTGAACTAATTACTACAGCGATTACCCAGGCTGGACTTGAACCTGGAAAGGATGTCGGAATAGCCTGCGACCCGGCATCAAGTGAATTTTTTGAAGATGGTTTTTATCAGCTACGCACAGAGAATCGCCGCCTGAGCCCTGCCGAAATGGTCGATTACTATGACAAACTGGCTCAGCGCTATCCACTGGTTCTGCTGGAGGATGGTATGGCACAGGATGATTATGAAGGCTGGAAACTGCTCAATCAACGTCTGGGTTCCCATCTTGAACTGGTAGGTGATGATGTATTCTGCACCAACCCGACTCTTATCCAGCAGGGTATTGATGACGATATTGCCAATGCCGTGTTAATCAAGCTCAATCAGATTGGTACCCTTAGCGAAACTATTGCAGCCACCCGCCTTGCTCAACGCCATGGCTGGGGTGCATTTGTTTCACATCGCTCAGGAGAAACTATCGATAGTTTTATTGCTGACATGACGGTCGCACTTGACACTGGTCATCTTAAAACCGGTGCTCCAGCGCGGGGTGAACGGGTCGAGAAATATAATCAGTTACTGCGTATCGAAGAACAACTGGGTAGCGCCGCCAGCTATGCAGGTGCCGGTGCCTATATCCGCCCGCCACAAATAAAAAAACAGGCATAAAAAATAAGCACTTTGCACAAACGACTTTTTTCGTTAAGGTAACAATAAGTAACCCCGCAGCAAACTGCGGATAATTAACCCGAAAGTGTTTTAAGAAAAAGTGATTAAAGAAGGATACTCATAAAAGTTTGTGACCAATGCAGACTATCGGCCATGTTATTGGTTCGGCTATCAGCCCGACACGGCTGTCTCTCTGTGCTGCACACATGGAAACACATAAATGAAAAAAAAAATCGTCCCGCTTGTTATTGTGTTACTGCTTGCTGTTGCTGGTGGCTGGTTCTGGCTACAGCAACACGATAGTGGGCAGTCACCGAATCAGTTAACGCTATATGGCAATGTTGATATTCGTGAAGCACAACTTGCCTTTAATGCATCCGAACACGTTGATACCATACTGGTACAGGAAGGCGACCATGTAAAACGGGGCCAACTGCTGGCAACATTACATACTCCCCTGCTGCAAGCACGGCTCGATGAAGCACAGGCATTAGTCGAAGCGGCCTACCAGAACCTGGCCAGGCTCAATGCCGGTAGCCGACCGGAAGAAATTGATAAAGGACGGGCATTGCTTGAAGCCGCCCAGGCACGTGCAAAAGGTGCCCACGACACTGCCAGACGGGTACAGAAGTTACTCCCCAAAAAACTGGCCTCGGAGCAGGAAGTGGAAAATGCCAGCTCGGCCTCTGATATTGCCGATGCCGATGTTAAAGCGACACAAAAATCCCTGGCATTATTGCTGGCAGGCCCCCGTGTTGAAGTGATTGCCGAGGCCAAAGCTCAGCTCAGCGCCCGTAAGGCAGGTCTCGCACTGGCACAACAGCATCTTGCTGATGCCAGTCTGCTGGCACCGGAAAATGGCATTATTCGCAACCGTATTCTTGAACCTGGTGACATGGCTAACCCACAGAAACCGGTGCTGACGCTGGCATTTACCAACCCGATCTGGGTCCGGGCCTACCTGCCGGAAACCTATCTTGGCAAGGTAAAGCCGGGGATGAAGGCACAGATCCTCAGCGACAGCTATCCGGGCAAACGCTATGATGGCTGGGTAGGTTATATTTCACCCACCGCAGAATTTACCCCAAAAAATGTACAAACCCCCGAACTACGCACCCGACTAGTCTATTCTGTGCGAATTTATGCCTGCAATCCACAGGAGGAATTGCGTCTGGGTATGCCCGCAACGGTTATTATCCCACTGCATCAAACACCGCAACCGATGGGCAAAAAACGACAGTGCCCGGCAGGCCAGCGATTACCGCACTAATGCACACTCCGGTTATTACTTTCCGTGAAGTCAGTAAACAGTTTCGTACAGGCAAGCGTGTTGTCGAAGCGCTGGATAATATTAGCTTACAGGTTTTACCGGGGAAAGTTACCGGCCTGATCGGGCCGGATGGGGCAGGAAAAACCACTTTAATGCGTCTGGCCTGTGGCCTGCTGAAACCGGATAATGGCGAAATTCAGGTGCTCGGTTTCAATGCCACCACCGACTCTGGAAAAGTACAGGCAAAAGTTGGCTATATGCCTCAGCGCTTCGGCCTGTATGAAGACCTGAGCGTACAGGAAAATCTCGATCTGTATGCCGATCTACAGGGCGTAAACCCTGCACAGCGTCCGTCTCGCTACAAAGAGCTAATGCATCTGACCGGGCTGGGATCATTTACCACACGCCTGGCAGGCAGACTTTCCGGCGGCATGAAACAGAAACTGGGGCTGGCCTGTGTACTGGTGCGTCCGCCAGCTTTATTATTACTGGATGAACCCACGGTAGGGGTTGATCCGGTATCACGCCGTGAACTATGGCAAATCGTTTACCGCCAGGTACGCGATGCAAACATGAGTGTATTACTCAGCACCGCCTATCTGGATGAAGCGGAACGTTGTGACGATGTCATCCTGTTACATCAGAGCCAGATGCTGGGGCAGGATAGCCCGGCAAATTTTGCCCACAGGATAGCGGGTAGAACCTGGCAAATTAGCGCAGGCGGTATTACCTCACGCGCCCTGCAATTACGCCTGAGCCAGGCAACAGGGGTTCTCGATGCACTAATTACAGAGGCTGGCATTCGAGTGGTGACAACCGATGCCACACCCCCTTCCCCACAGCAACTCTTACCGGGTATTGCTCCTGACACTATTCAGATCAAAGCCGTTTCTCCCATTTTTGAAGATGCCTTTATTGCCCGGTTAAAAACCTCGGCAAACACGGGTGTTCAAATTAACATGCCCACACCACCGCCCGGCGATAATAATGATAAAATCATTCAGGTAGAAAATCTTGAACGTCGTTTCGATGATTTTGTAGCCGTTAAAAAAATCAGCTTTCAGGTTCGACGTGGAGAAATATTTGGCCTACTTGGTGCCAATGGTGCCGGTAAATCCACCACCTTTCGTATGCTCTGCGGTTTATTACCCGCCTCCGCAGGTAAACTCTCGGTAGCTGGCCATAATCTGCGTTATGCAGCGGCAAAAGCCCGCGCACAAATCGGTTATATGGCGCAGAAGTTTTCTCTTTATGGTAACTTAACGGTACGGCAGAACCTGAACTTTTTTGCCAGCGCTTACGGTCTGCGCCGCAGACAGCACCATGCCCGCATTCAATGGGCACTGCAAACCTTCGAACTGAATCCCTACCACGACACCAATGCCATCGACCTGCCGTTAGGTTACAAACAACGCCTGTCCTTTGCCACCGCACTGATGCACCAGCCAGATATTTTATTTTTAGATGAACCTACCTCAGGGATCGATCCACTGGCCCGACGTGAATTCTGGACCCGCACTAACGCATTAGCTGAAGCGGGAGTAACTATTCTGATTACCACTCACTTTATGGAGGAAGCCAATTACTGTGACCGGCTGCTAATTATGGCTGAGGGAAGTGTACTGGCGGAGGGCACACCTGAACAGATAAAAGCACATGCCCGTTCAGCAGATCTGCCCAGGCCAACCATGGAAGATGCTTTTATCCACCTGATTGAACAGCAGAAAACATTATGATGAAAGCACAGCAAGTGGCGCGGCAACGTCTATTCGGTATGGTGCGTAAAGAAACACTGCAAATTCTGCGTGACCCATCCAGCATTGCCATCGCTTTTGTGCTGCCAGTGGTACTGTTATTTCTGTTCGGTTACGGGGTATCACTGGATGCACGCAATATTCCACTGGGCATCGTGATAGAACAACCCGATGCAGCGACCCAGTCGCTGGCTGGCTCCTTTGCCCATTCAGATTATTTTAGCCCGCAGTATTATCACAATATCCAGCCTGCTGAAAAAGCACTTCAGCGGGGAGAAATTGATGGCATCATCTGGCTACAGAATAATTTTTCCAGACGCCTGCTAACGGGTAACGAAGCGCCAATCGCGGTTCGGGTTAATGGGGTAAATTCCAACCAGGCCAATCTTACCCAGGGATATATACAGGGTGTGTGGCAAACCTGGCTACAGTTATATGCCGAGTCCCGGGGGGAAAAGTTAACCATTCCAGTAAAAATTAAATACCGTATCTGGTTTAACCAGGCGGTTGCCAGCCGCCTGTTTCTGGTACCCGGCCTGATCGCCATTATCATGACCCTGATCGGTTCCTTATTAACCGCCATGGTCATTGCCCGTGAATGGGAACGCGGTACCATGGAAGCCATGTTAGTTACTCCGCTACATATCGGTGAGATTCTGCTGGGAAAATTAATTCCTTATTTTATCCTCGGCATGGGCGGCATGTTATATACCGTGGTACTGGCAATATGGCTATTTGATGTCCCCTTTCGTGGTTCTATCTGGGCATTATCACTGGCTGGAGCCCTGTTTATGCTGGTTTCACTGGCAATGGGTCTATTAATTTCCATTGTATCCAAAAATCAGTTTGTTGCCGGACAGATTGCCATTATGGTGACCTTCCTGCCTGCCTTTATTCTTTCCGGCTTTATTTTTGATATTGGTTCCATGCCTGGCCCGATTCAGATTTTCACCCATGTGGTACCCGCCCGTTATTTTGTCACCCTGTTACAGACCCTGTTTTTGAGCGGCGATGTCTGGCCCGTTTACTGGAACAATATGGCGGCATTGCTCATTATGCTGGTCATCCTTTTTCTACTGGTGCGTAAAAAAGCCAGCAAACGCCTGGAGTAATACATACCATGCACTGGCTGTTCACCCTACAGACTATTTTTGCACTTGCCACTAAGGAATTCCTCGCCCTACTGCGTGACAAACGCAGCCGCATGGTTCTGATCGCGCCGCCTATCGCACAGTTACTGATTTTTGGTTATGCCGCCAGTTTCGACCTCAACCATATACCCATTGCTATTTACAATGAAGATGGTGGCGCGACATCGCGCAGTTTTATCAGTCTGGTCAGTGGTTCACCAAATTTTCAGGTGGTTGCAAACCTGCATCGCGAAGCAGAAATTGCGCCGTTAATTAATCAGCGCCGGGCGTTGCTGGTACTGCATCTCGGTCAGCGCTTCAGTCGCGATCTGTTACAGGGCAAAACCGCAACGGTTCAGGCAATTCTGGACGGACGCAATTCCAACACCGCGATGATTGCGCTGAATTACCTGCATACAATCAGTACCCGGTTTAATCGCAGCTGGGCGGTCGAACATGGCATGGCACGACCACCGGCGGTACTCACCATCCGCGCCTGGTATAACGATAATCTGCAATCACGCTGGTTTATTGTACCGGGTATCGTCGGTCTGCTGACACTGGTGGTGACCCTGGTGGTAACCGCGCTGTCGGTTGCCCGTGAACGTGAACAGGGCACCTTCGACCAGTTACTGGTTACCCCGTTGCGCCCGATAGAAATTCTGCTTGGCAAAGCACTGCCGGGCATTGTTATCGGGATTCTGGAAGCCAGTTTTATTATTGTACTGGCTATTATCTGGTTTGATATTCCACTGCGCGGCAGTATCGGTGCGCTCTATCTCGGTCTGTTTTTATTTCTGCTGTCTGCGGTGGGTGTCGGCCTGATGATCTCGGCTATCTGCGTCACCCAGCAACAGGCAGTCCTGGGCGCTTTCCTGTTTCTGGTCCCGGCGGTTATTCTCTCCGGCTTTGCCACTCCCATTGCCAATATGCCGACACTGGTACAATACCTGACATATCTGGATCCGTTACGTTATTTTTTAATTGTGGTACGTGGCGTATTTCTGGAGGGAGACAGCTATTTTTTGTTGTTTCAGCAATACTGGCCAATGGCCGTTATCGGTACTCTGTCGCTGGCGCTGGCAAAATGGCTGTTCAGGCATCGGATGTATTAAAGAACCATTGAACGCGGACACATTGATATAAATCATTACACTTTGGCATCTGTTGTTACAAAATGATTCTGTTTAAATCATCAATGCTTACTGATGGAGAACAAATATATGGATCAGGAAACACGAAAAGCTATATTGCACGATATGTTACTGGCTCGTGCTTTTGAGGAACGTGCAGCAGAAGAATACACCAAAGGAAATATCGGCGGTTTTCTCCACCTCTATCCAGGGGAGGAGGCAGTAGCCGTTGGTGTATTACATGCGGCCACACCATCAGATTATGTAGTAACAACCTACCGCGAGCATGTCCATGCACTGGTACGCGGAGTACCAGCGAAGCAGATTATGGCGGAGTTATTCGGTCGCCGGGACGGTTGTTGTCACGGCATGGGTGGCTCCATGCATCTGTTCGACCGGCAGCGCCACTTTATGGGGGGATATGGTATTGTCGGTGAAACTTATCCTGTTGCCACCGGTATCGCTTATTCCATTGCAATGAAAAACCTGCCCGAAGTCGTACTCTGCTTCTTTGGCGATGGTGCGGTCAACCAGGGTACTTTTCACGAATCACTCAATATGGCAGCCTTATGGCGATTACCCATCCTGTTTGTATGTGAAAACAACCATTATCAGATCGGCACAGAAATACATCGGCATTCAGCAGTAACCGATGTTTATAAACGTGCTAGCGCCTATCAGATTCCTGCCAGACAGGTGAATGGAATGGATGTAATGGAAGCATACCGAGCCACTACCGACGCACTGGAACAGATTCGTGCCGGTACCGGCCCACAGTTACTGGAATTTGAAACCTATCGTTTTCGCGGTCATTCAATGGCTGATCCCGGCAGCTACCGCCCGAAAGTAGAAATACAGGCATTTCAGACGGAAGACGACCCCATTACTCAGGCTATCGCAGAAACCCTGCCTCGCTATCCTGATACTGAACAGATTGCAGCTGCCGGGCCGGATGTTATTGATGACCTGAGTAGCCGGATGCATCAGTCCGGGCATCTGGACAGTGAACAACTTGCTGTCATCAAACAGCAGGTGGTAGATATCGTTGAAGAAGCTGTTAATTTTGCTAACGCTGCTGAACAACCGCAGATAGAGGATCTGTACACCTTTCTTGAATGTAATCGCAATGGTGAGGTACTCATCTAATGGAAGAACAGGTAATGTACTGGCAGGCTCTGAATCGTGCCCTGCATACAGAAATGGCGGCCGATGATTCGGTTTTTATTCTAGGCGAGGATGTCGGGCTCTATGGTGGTAGTTATCGTGTTACCGAAGGACTGTATGCAAAATTTGGGGAATGGCGGGTACGCGATACACCTATTTCCGAAGGCAGTTTTACCGGCCTCGGGGTAGGTGCTGCCATGGCGGGGATGCGCCCGGTAATTGAAATGATGACGATTAATTTTGCCTTGCTGGCTTTAGATGCCATTATTAATATGGCAGCCAAAATACCTTTTATGTCAGGGGGGCAATTTCCTATGCCGCTGGTAATACGTACCCCCGGCGGGGTCGCAAAACAGCTTGCGGCGCAACATTCACAGAGTCTGGAACAAACCATGATGAATGTACCCGGCCTGCGTATTGCCGTACCGGCAACCCCACAGGATGCATGGTGGCAACTGTCACAGGCTATCCGCAGTGATGAGCCGATTATTCTACTGGAACACGAACTACTGTACTTCAGCAAGGGAACACTGGATACCAGCGCCGCCGCCCCACCCATGCACCGTGCATGTATGCATCGTCAGGGAAATGATCTGACTATCGTCACCTACTCGCGAATGCTGGATGTATCATTACGCGCCGCAGAACAACTGGCTCAACAGGGAATTAATGCAAGCGTTATCGACCTGCGCAGTCTGCGTCCGATTGACTGGGACAGTTGCAGCGCATCCATCGCCCGGACACACCACTTACTGGTCGTTGAAGAAGACAGTTATTTCGCTGGTGCCGGCGCAGAGATTACCGCTGGCCTGACTGAACGCTGTTTCTATTATCTGGATGCACCGCCAAAACGTGTCGCCGGTCGCAATACACCTGTTCCCTACAACAGCACACTTGAAGCACAATGTATTCCACGACCTTCCGATGTCGTTAGCGCCGCAATACAGTTATGTAAAAGCGACACATAAATAACCATAATCACCCATTAAAATCACCGGAGAATTTAAATGCGTGAAGAAATAAAAATACCCGTACTGTCCGATACCATGGAAACCGGGCGCCTGCATCAGTGGTTAAAACAACCGGGTGATGCAGTAAAAAAAGGAGAACCTATCGCTGAAGTTGAATCAGATAAAGCCATGATGGAGATTGAAGCCTTTCATGATGGCTATCTGGTCGGCCCGCTGGCCGCAGTGGAAAAGGATTACCCGCTGGGTGCCATTATTGGTTATCTTAGCGACCAGAAAGAAGAAACCCAACAGGAACCTCTCAAAGAAAAAAGCCCGGGCCATGGCAATGAACAGATGGATAAAAAAGTAGAAATAGCCTCGCATGCTATACAGAACAATCAGATAAAAACAGAAGATGCAGCGCTCTACCAGAGCACCCCGCCCGAACCCCACTCAACACAAAAAAATGAGCATACGCAAACACCACTTTCTTCTCCCTATGCCCGTGGTCTGGCACAGGAACTTGGTCTATCGCTACAACACATTGCTCCCGGCCGAGATGGTGTAATACGCGCCAGCCAGGTACTGACAAACGCACTCAGCGATCCGCAACCCAGACTGGAGATCGGACCACCGTTTCACTACAGACTACTGACGCCCATGCACCGGGCTATAGCAAACAATATGAGTGCAACCGTGCACACGCCCACCTTTCGAATCACCGCTGAGGTCGATCTTGGCAGTTTGCAGAAACAGGCAAAAAACACTACCTTTTCCACCACCCTGTTACTTGCCCGCGGTTGCGCCCAGGCCATTACACAATACCCGAATATTAACAGCGCCTATACACAGTGGGGCCTGGCTATGCGCAAACAGGTAGACATAGGTATCGCGGTTGATATTCCCGGTGGCCTGATTACCCCAACCCTTCGTAATGTAAGCGAACGGTCACTTGATGAACTGGCAAGCGACTGGCAAACGCTGAAACACAAAGCATTACAGGGTAGCCTGCAACCCAAAGACTATGAAGGTGCAACATTCTATCTTTCCAATCTGGGAATGTTCCCGGCAATCACCCATTTTGATGCCGTTGTACCGCTGGGCGCAGCAGCAATCCTGACTATTGGTGCAGCCAGAAATATGATGACTGAAATAACCCTGAGCTGTGATCACCGGGTGATATTCGGCGCGGAGGCGGCGCGATTCCTTACCACATTAAAGGCAATTCTGGAGGCAACCATCCACTAAAATATCTCTAAATCGGAAAACATGGCGATTAAAATCGTCTAATGCGGAGCGAACGGTGTTTCCTTGAGAATAAACTACCGCGCCGCAAGCTGCGGGGAGTAAACCCTAAGGGCACCTCTGAATAAGTCTATCACCTGTACAAGTAGTTTAAGCCTTTCGATCTTCTGCATTTTTTTCCAGTTTTTCATCTTCCTCCACGCCAAATTTGGCAATTCTAAGTGTTCTCTCAAGTAATAAAGAATATATTGGTCTAACACCTAAGATATTTGACATAGCAAATGCTGCTAATGAACCAACCAAAACTGGGGCAACTAAATTGTAATGACCCGTTAATTCTAAAATCAACATAATACCGGTAAATGGAGCACCCACGGTAGCGGCAAAAAGCGCCGACATTCCAACTATAGCAAACACATACGGATCAATCGCATACAAAGGTAAAAAATAATGAACAGCTATTCCAAATCCAATTCCAAAAATCGTTCCGATAGCTAACATAGGAGCAAAAATACCACCGGGAGCACTAGTTCCGTAAGAGCTAAGTGTCGTAAGAAAACGTGCTAAAAAAAGTGCGGCTATAATCTCAAAAGAAAAATCATTGTGCAGTATCGTATGAATAATTCCAAATCCTTCCCCAACCGTATCTGGCCATTTATATAATAAAAATCCAATCATAGCACCAGTAATTAAACTTGCTATATGAAATTGCACACCGTTATATGTTGAAAACTTATCTGCAAACCTGACTATAAAAGTGTTAAACGTCCAGCCAAGAAAACCAAAAAAAACACCAAAGACAAGGAATACCCATAATTCATGTGTTGCCGGAGCCAGCAACGGTTTAACTGATATAAAATCATAATCACCCATAAAAAAATATAAAACATATATGCCGACTATCGATGATACAACCACGCTCGGCACTGATATAAAGGTAAATTTAAACTGTCTGCGCATCTCTTCAAATACAAATAACATTCCAGCGACAGGAGCATTAAAAGCAACAGCCAAACCAGCACCAGCACCAGCTGCTATCAAGATTTTTGCATCTTCTTTACTGAGTGAAGCAATGGTTGCAGCAATATTACCTAAAGCACCTCCCATCTGAATAGTAGGACCCTCTCGCCCCATAACCATGCCACCACCAAGTCCTGAAATACCGCCAAAAAACTTAATAACAAGTACACGCACGGCACGCATTTCACGTTTATCTGCCAGGATACCTTCAATCTCCTGAACACCGCTACCACCAGCTTCCGGTCCAAATTTACGCACCAAAATGATAGC
The DNA here is from genome assembly GCA_964466455.1 of uncultured Thiotrichaceae bacterium. Lineage (GTDB taxonomy): Bacteria > Pseudomonadota > Gammaproteobacteria > SZUA-229 > SZUA-229 > S010-25. The sequence continues at coordinate 4,264 of CAYXNL010000050.1, read as the reverse complement.
AAAATAGACCATAATCATAGAACTTACTACATAAGGCACCCACACATAGCCTTGAAATTTCCACCATTCATGAATCCAATGAGCTTTTGAATGGATAACAAAGTCTATCGCCATATGAAACAAGGAACCAACAACTCCAATAGAAACACCAACTACCGCCGCCAGAAACATCATGACGGTAAATTTTAAAATTTTATTTTGTTCTTTTTTCATTACAGTCTTTTCCAAAAAACTACCCTGCCGCAAGCAGACGGGGTATTAAAGCAGAAAACAGGAATTGTTATCGGGATACTGGAAGCCGGTTTTATTATTGTAATGGCGATTACTAAGGGGAACGGTAATTAGGCGACATTCAGCAACAGGCTGTTCAGGCATTGGATGTATCAGGAACCGTTAAAAGCGGACACAACAGGAAGACATGGCGATTAAAATCGTCTAATGCAGAACGAACGGTGGTTTTCTTAAGATTTAACCACCAATACATCACAGGGAGCCTGATGCATAACACTGGTGCTGACTGAGCCCAGCAGGCGAGAGAATCCTCGCCGACCATGTGTACCGACCACAATCAGGTCAATCCCTTTTTCTCTTGCCCACGAAATAATTGACCATTTTGGATTGCCCCACTGCGCTTCGAGAAGAACATCATCCGCAAAATCCAGTCGTTTCGCCAGTGTTTTCAGATGAACTTCTGCATTAGTCATAATGGCTTCTTCATTAATCATCAGATCGGTATCAATCGGTGAAAACTCATCATTATAAGCAACGATATCCTCCACAACCGTCAGTACATCAAGCTGTGCTCCATACTGTTTTGCCAACCTGCAGGCACGCTGCGCGGCGTGTTCTGAAAAAGGTGAAAAATCAACAGCCAGTAAAATATGTCTGTAATCTTCAACCGCTTTGGGCTGCGCCTGTGGTTCCGGTTTATGCTCCAGCCAGTCCCATGCCTGCCGGGATGCATCCTTATTAAAAAATCGCATTTGGGTGTGGGTAAAAAGATTAGCTAACACAATGCCTGCATGCTCCAGCACATTGTCCCCAATAACAGCAATACGATTAATATCACGATCATGACGGATATCGAAACGTAAATCAGCCCATGCGGCTTTTGCTTCCCAGCCCTGAAAATGATCCAGCTCAATATACATGGAAATATGCCCGTATCTACGGATTAAAGTTTCCAGCTTAGGCAGAAACTGCTGGTAATCCGCAGCCGTCAACTTACCGCTCGCTTTAAAAGCCAGAATACCTTTTTCGTTTACCGGTATAAATTCAAACATTTACGAACCTCCGGAAATAGCTGCCAGTCAATTACCAATGGCAGTAGCCTAAACCACCACTCGGCCTTCCACTGTCACACAGGTGACATTATAGAAAGTTCAACCTGGATACACAGATAAAAGGCTGGGGCGAAAATAATTAGCCCTGATCCAGTTTCAGTGATGAAACCCCTGCGTTGGTTTTCCGGGGTGTAGCGGCGGGGAGGCATCAAGTTCATTCACTACTCTGGTCATATCGGCAATCAGCATATCGGCCATATCACGTGAAAAACCTTCACGCACAACAATACGCAGTACCGCAATTTCTGTCGCATCAGGTGGCATAGTATAAGCTGGAATCTGCCAGCCATGGGTGCGCAAACGTTCGGAAATGTCATACACAGAATAACGGGAAGCATCCTTGAGACGAAAGGCAAAAACGGGAATCATGCTACCGTCACTTAGCAGCTCAAACGGACCAAGTTCTACAATGCATGCAGAAAGATGCGTGGCGGTATCGCGCAGGGTAGAAATGATACGAGTATAGCCATCACGCCCCAGCCGCAGAAAATTATAATACTGCCCGACAACCTGATTTCCGGGGCGAGAGAAATTAAGCGTGAACGTCGGCATATCCCCACCCAAATAGTTGACGTGAAAGACCAGCTCCTCAGGCAAATATTGACGATCACGCCACACCGCCCAGCCAACACCGGGATAAACCAGACCATATTTATGACCCGATACATTGATCGAAACAACATTGGGCAGACGAAAATCCCAACGTAACTGCGGGTGAATAAAAGGCGCAACAAAACCGCCACTGGCCGCATCAATGTGCAATGGTACAGCCAGTCCCTGTGCCGCATTATGGGCGACTACGGCATCATGAATTGCCTCAACCGGTTCAAATTCACCAGTAAAAGTAGTCCCTAAAATAGCAACCACACCAATGGTATTTTCATCTATTCGTGCGATAACTTCGTCAGGCTCAATAACATAACAGCCTTCGCGCATTGGAATATAACGCGGTTCTATCTCCCAGTAACGACAGAATTTTTCCCATACTACCTGGACATTGGCACCAAGAATTAAATTAGGCTGTCCTGAGGGTTTACCGGCTGCCTGCCTGCGTTTACGCCAGTTCCACTTTAGCGCCATACCGGCAAGCATCACAGCCTCACTGGAACCAATGGTTGAAACGCCTACCGCATCGGTATCCTCAGGCGCATGGAACAGACGGGCGACCATATTGACGCAGCGTGTCTCAATTTCTGCTGTCTGTGGATACTCATCCTTATCAATCATATTCTTATCAAAGGTCTCAGCCAGCAGTTGCTCGGCTTCCGGTTCCATCCAGGTGGTAACAAACGTCGCAAGGTTCAGCCTCGCGTTACCATCGAGCATCAATTCATCATGAATCAGGCGGTATGCCGTCGCGGGCGGCATCTCTGCCTCAGGTAATGTGTAACGGGGAACCGGTTCAGTCATAGCACGCGAACCGTAGGCAGGACTGAGTTCAAGATCGGGAAGTAGTTTTTTAACCATAATAATTACTCCGTACCGGCTGATAGCCACTCAGGGCGACGCCAGTAATATAGTAGCTGAGGCGCTGCCAGCATGACAACAAGCGTAACAAACATAGCCAGCGCATAAGAAGTGGCATCCATTTGTGTATCCGGTGCCAGGAAGCCAATAAGAAAACAGATAAAAGTGGTAATAAAACCGATTCCTGCGACCAGCCACAGCCCCCAGATGGATCCACCGGGAACCCGATAAGGCCGTACAGTATCAGCCTGTGTATAACGCAACCGAATTGCAGTGACAAACAGCATCAAATACATAACAGCATAAAGAATAACCGCTACAGAAGTAAGTAACAGAAAGGCGGTATTTACCGAGGGAACAACAAGAAAAACCAGTGCCACCACACTCATCAGACAGGCCTGAATCAGTAACAGATTACGCGGCACACCAGCGGCATTCGTGCGTTGCAATACAGGTGGCAGATTACCCGCACAGCCAGCTGCCCACAGCCCTTTAACTGGCCCAACCACCCAGGTACTCACCTGTCCGGCTGCGCCCAGCGCTACCAGCAATGCAAGCGGTGGCAACAACCAGCCAAGATGCCAGGTAGCTAATAATACCTGTAATGCCTGAACGCTGCCGGAAACCAGATTCAGTTGATTTACCGGCAGCACGGATGCCACCGCCAGCCCACCAAGTAGTGTCAGCACAAAACCAAGTACCGCGGCAGAAAAGACAGCAACAGGATAATTACGCCGGACATTACGCACCTCTCTGGCGTGACTAGCCGAAACTTCAATACCAACTACACCAAAAATAAAACTCAGAAACAGCACCAGACTATCCCTGGCTCCATGCAACGGCAACCAGTTATCGGCCGTCATCGCCAGATTCAGCTGCAGGGGATGGCCCTGCATAACATAAAACAGCGCGAGACCGACCAGCAATAACGTAGGCAATAAGACCCCCGCCCCGAGGCACACACTGGAGATCAAACCCGACGCGCGCATACCACGCAAATTCAACAGAGTAGCACTCCAGTACACGACAAGAATCACTATAACAATAAAAGGGCGCGAACCAGCCAGACTCGGATTAATGGCATACGCCAGGCTCGCTGCCACATAGGAAAGAATCGAGGTAATACCAAACAGACTCTGCACCCATTGTAACCACACAGCGGTTAATCCCCAGCGCGTACCGAAAGCGGTTTCAACCCAGTGAAAAACACCATTCTTCGGCCAGGCCGTAGCCAACTCTGCTGACACCAGTGCAAGCGGAACAAGAAATGCAAACACCGTGACAATATTGAAAAACACCATCTTCATGCCGGTCTCGGCCATCATCGGCATATTGCGTAATGTCAGAAACAGTGCTGCCGTCATGAAGGTTAAGGTAACGACACCGATATGCGTTGTTGGATGTGTGTCGTGTTTGGCCGCTTTACTCATGGCGCGATGGTACCACCTGGTTCA
>CAYXNL010000049.1:2211-16645 GCA_964466455.1 uncultured Thiotrichaceae bacterium | reverse complement strand
AGATAAATTAACGCTGTTTCCCTTAGAACAATCTGACGATTCTAAGAATACTGAATAGGGAATACTGAACAGGGAATACTGAATAAGTTTGCGGCAGAAATTCTTCAGGGCATACTGCGTTTACTGCGCAGCCATCGGGTTAACGGTGCCCAGTCTTCCAGGTCTAAATACACCTGTGAGGGAGCCATTTCGAAGATACCGATGCCTCCTCCCGCTCTAATTAATAAACTGCCCCGCAGCAAGATTAAAAAACTTACGCACTCAATGTTTTCACCCCGGCGATCAGTTCGGATACCGCCTTCTGACCATCTCCATATAACATCTGGGTATTATCAGCGTAGAACAGGTGATTTTCAATGCCCGAGAAACCGGCACCCTTGCCGCGTTTAATCACAATAACATTCTGCGCCTTATCGGCATCCAGAATCGGCATACCGTAAATCGGGCTGTCGGGATTACTGCGCGCCACCGGGTTAACCACATCATTGGCACCAATCACCAGCGCGACATCTGCGGTCGGAAATTCCGGATTAATCTCTTCCAAATCCATAATACGGTCATAATCCACACCCGCTTCAGCCAATAACACATTCATGTGACCGGGCATCCGACCGGCAACCGGATGAATGGCATATTTCACTACTACCCCACGTTCTTCCAGCAGGTCTTCCAGCTCTTTTAACTTATGCTGTGCCTGCGCCACCGCCATTCCATAGCCTGGCACAATAATGACTTTTTGTGCATAGGCCATCATAATCGCTGCATCGGTAGCCTGAATTTCCTTCATACTGCCTTCAATTTTTTCATCGACAACAGTGCCGCTATCACTACCAAAACTGCTGAATAGTACATTGGATATCGGCCGGTTCATCGCTTTGGCCATCAGCTGGGTTAGCAGGGTACCGGATGAACCGACAACCGTACCGGCAATAATCATCGCGGCATTATTAAGCACGAAGCCTTCAAACGCCACTGCCAGCCCGGTGAGGGCATTGAACAGTGAAATAACCACTGGCATGTCGGCACCGCCAATCGGCAGGGTTAGCATCACACCAAACACCAGCGCCAGAATAAAGAACAGTACGACAGACCCAAAACCCACTGAATGAGCCGTTGCTACCAGATAACCGATAATACAGACCGCTATAAACAGGACGATATTGATAACCTGATGTAAAGGCAGGCGCAGGGTCTTTTTCATCAAGCCCTGTAACTTGGCAAACGCTATCGCCGAGCCGGAGAAAGAAATCGAACCGATTACCGCACCCAGCACCGCCAGCACCTGAATCGTCAGCCCTCGGCTTTCTGCCCCGGCAGACAGTTTTACCAGTTCAACGGCAGCAATGGCCGCCGCTGCGCCACCACCCATGCCATTGTACATGGCAATCATCTGCGGCATATCGGTCATCGCAACCCGTTTGGCTGAAATATAGGCAACCGTCGAGCCGATAGCAATCGCAGCGACCATTAATAATAAATTGCTGTTACCAAAACTAAGGACAATAGACGGTGCGCCAAAAGTAGCCAGGGTAGCAACAACCATCGCCATACCTGCCCAGACAATACCGCGATGGGCGGTGACGGGTGATGACATCTGTTTGAGGCCGATAATAAATATGGCGGCAGTGAAAAAGTACACTGCATCAATAATAAAACTCATATTCATTGCTTCGCCCCCTGCTTCGACGTCTGGAACATTTCCAGCATTCTTATGGTGGCGACATAACCCCCGACGGCATTACCAGCAGCCATAACCACGGCAACAAAACCAATCGTAAGTTCTAATGTGCCGTGCGCCTGACCAAGCGCAATCATCGCGCCGACCAGTACAATACCGTGGACAAAGTTGGAACCGGACATCAGCGGGGTATGTAAAATAACCGGCACCCGGCTGATTACTTCATAACCGGTAAATGCCGACAGCATAAATATATATAATGCGGGTAAGCCTTCAATCATTATTCTGCACCACTTTCGTTTGTATTTTTATACTGCGCATGCACAATGGCACCGTCATGCGTTAACAGACAACCGGCAATCACCTCATCGCTTATATCCAGCGCCAGCTCGCCTTCTTCGCTAATAAAAGGCGAAACCAGATTAAATAGATTTTTGGCATACATCTCACTGGCATGAATCGGTAATTCACTGGCTACATTCAGCGGGCCATGAATCGTAACGCGGTGGTCATACTCAATGGTTTCACCCGGTTTGGTCAGCACACAGTTGCCGCCACCTTCCGAAGCGAGGTCAACAATAACTGCGCCAGGTTTCATTGCCTTTACCATCTCTTCGGTAATAATTTTCGGCGAGGCCCGCCCAGGAATCGCCGCCGTGCTGATAACCACATCAGCCATTGCAATATGGCTGGCCAGCACATCCTGTTGCTGTTGTTTTTCCTCATCGGTCAGCTCACGCGCATAACCACCTTTACCCTCAGCACTGACACCGGTATCAATAAACTTACCGCCCAGCGATTCCACCTGCTCACGGGTGGCGCTGCGCACATCATAGGCTTCAACAATAGCACCCAGTCGTTTTGCGGTAGCAATTGCCTGCAAACCGGCAACACCAACGCCGATAATAACAATTCTGGCTGGGCGGATTGTACCGGCTGCAGTCGTCAGCATGGGGAAAAACACCGAGGCCAGTTGCGCCCCCATCAACACGCCCATATAACCGGCAATCGAGGCCTGTGATGATAGCGCATCCATCGACTGCGCCCGAGTGATCCGCGGCACCAGCTCCATTGCCAGCGAGGTGATTTTCTTCTCGCACATCTGCTGCATCATTTCGGCATTTTTATGTGCTGCCATAAAACTGACAATAGTTGCCCCCGTTTTCATCTGTTCCAGCTCTTCGCGCGTTGGCGGCTGCACCTTGAAGATCAGGTCGGCATCTTTATACAGAGTAGCCGTATCTGCCACAATCTCCACCCCGGTAAAATCTTCATCATTAAAATAGGATGACAACGCCGCACCGTGCTGCATGGCGATCTGTACACCTCTGTCACCCAGTTTTTTCGCCACGGCCGGCGCCAGCGCAATGCGCCGCTCGCCGGGGGCAGTTTCATTTGGTATAACAAGCCTGATGGGCATCGCAACTCCACATAGATAGATAGTAGAAAAAATAAAATCTCGTCATTTTACAGTATTCTTCTGAAGAAGGAACAAGAGTAACCTGCAATTAAGGGCTATTCCTGTTAAAGAGTGATCAATTCGCAGGAATAACTTGAGCATTCAGGTTGAATCTGTCACCCTGTCACCCCTGACACAGCGCAGGGAATTTTATATTCTGCCTGAAAATTTAAGCTGAAATTAACCTGAATAAAAATCCGGAGGCAGCAACCGTATTGTGACAGAGAAAAATAACTACCGGCACGGCGTGCAGGAAAAACTGGGGATTCTACTGGTTAATCTGGGTTCTCCTGACGCGCCCACAACGTCTGGCGTGCGTAAATATCTGGCGCAGTTTCTCGCCGACCGGCGCGTGATTGAAGCCAACCGTTTTCTCTGGTGGTTTATCCTGCATGGAGTAATATTACGTATCCGCCCGTCTCGTGCAGCAAAAACCTACCGCAAAGTGTGGACGGAACATGGTTCGCCATTAATTCACCTGTCACGCCTGCAAACTCATAAATTGCAGCAAAAACTCGATAAACGCTTTCGGGGCCACGTTATCGTTGACCTGGCGATGACCTATGGTAATCCATCTATCAACAGCACGCTGGAAGCCTTGCGCAAGGCCGGGGCACAGCGACTACTTATTCTCCCCCTCTACCCGCAATACTCGGCAACCACTACTGCCGCCGTTTTCGACCAGGTCACCGATGTGCTTCAGGGCTGGCGCTGGCTACCAGATTTGCGTCTGATTAACCACTATCACGATCATGCCGACTATATTAAAGCATTGGCTAACAGTATTAGAAAACAGTGGCAGAACACGGATAAAGCGGATCTGCTGCTATTTTCGTTTCATGGCATCCCGCAACGTTATATTGACAGTGGTGACCCTTATTTCTGTCATTGCCAGAAAACTGCACGTCTGGTAGCCGAGGAGCTTGGCCTGTCGGATAAAGAATGGCAGGTAGTCTTTCAGTCACGCTTTGGCCGCGAACCCTGGTTGCAACCTTATTGCAGCCAGACGTTACAGGAGCTGCCTGCCTCCGGTATTAAAACGGTGGATATTCTCTGCCCCGGCTTTGCTACCGACTGTCTTGAAACACTGGAAGAAATTAACATGCAAAACCGTAAACTGTTTATACAGGCAGGCGGTGAAATGTTCAATTATATTCGCTGCCTGAATGACAGCGAAGAACATATCGACGCCTTAGGTGAAGTGCTGAGCGCGCACATGTTCGGCTGGCCCGAAACCATGCCCGGCTGGGATGGTGGCAAACTTGCTATTGAGGCGAACAAATCTCGCCAGCGGGCATTGGCAATGGGTGCCAGGAAATAACACGGTCACTACGGAAAAATAGTGAAACCAGTAAAACCACTGGTTGGTATCAGTCAATGTCTGCTCGGTGATGCGGTGCGTTATGACGGCCAGTCAAAAGCTAATCGCATCGTTTTGCATCAACTGAGCAAGCTGTTTGAATTTATCCCCGTGTGTCCGGAGGTTGAAGCCGGGTTTGGTGTCCCCCGCCCACCGGTACAACTCACCGGCAGCATTGACCAGCCACAACTTACCGGGCGTGATGACCCGCAAATAAATATCACCACAATGATGCAGCATTACTGTCAGATAAAAGCAGATACTCTCGGTCATCTACAGGGTTTTATTTTCAAAAACCGCTCACCCAGTTGCGGGCTAAACAGCACACCTGTTTATCTCAACGGAAAATGTATTAGCGAAACCAGTCGCGGAGTCTTTGCACGCAGGGTGTGTGCAGGCTATCCGACTTTAGCCGTTATTGAAGACAATGAACTGGAAGATAAGCATAAAGTGAACACCTTTATACAGGTAGTAACACGCATCTAGTGACACACATCGGAATCACACAATCAGCTATTGAGTGCAGCCAGTACCGATTTCATCATCTGAACCGCCCGCCCGTGATAGCCGCCACCAAACATATTCAGGTGATTTATAATGTGATAAATATTGTAGAAGGTTTTACGCATTTCAAAGCCATCATCCAGTGGCCAGGCATTCTGATAGGCGGCGTAAAAATCGGCGGTAAACCCACCGAACACATAGGTCATTGCCAGATCAGCCTCCCGGTCGCCGTAGTAAAAGGCCGGGTCAAAAATAACCGGTGTGCCATCATGCAGGCCAGCAACATTTCCACCCCATAAATCGCCGTGCAGCATGGATGCCTGGATATCTCTGCCGGTAAACAATTGGTTCATATCAGCGAGCAGTCGCTCTCCCAGTATCTGTAGCTCACCACCATAACCGTTGTTTGCCGCCAGTTGTAACTGAAAGCCCAGACGCTGATCACGCCAGAATGTCAGCCAGTTGTCCTGCCAGCCATTAGGCTGATGCGTTGCACCAATGGTGTTATCTATTTTCCAGCCAAACTGTGCGGCCGTTACCCGGTGCATTGCCGCCAGTTGCTGTCCCAGTTGCACCTGATTCGCGGGGCCATCGAGATCCAGATATTCAAGTACAATATAACTTTTCGTATCATCTTCACCGTAGCAGACAGGCTCGGGGACACGTAATGTCCGACTGGTTGCCAGCTCCTGTAAACCAAGCACTTCTGCTGCAAACATAGATTCCCTGCCCGCCTGACTGGTTTTCACAAAATAGCAACTGGCTTTACCGGTCAGTAGAAAGGCTGAATTAATACTACCGCCAGCTAATGACTGTTGCCGACAGAAACAAAACGGCTGCCTGGTTTGCTGTTCAACATGTTCAATAATGTGTTGCCATGACTGCATGAGTGCGCCCCTGATAAAAAAATATTTATGGTGAATTTTGCTTATCGAGATAGTAATGCAAATTTTGAGGTAACCCGCTGTTTCTATCGCTAAGTTATTGTAATTTTTCTGTAATAAATTGAAGTTGTACACAAGTTCAAAATAAGATTCTGGTACACAATACTCAACGTATAAAAAATTGGTTTTTTATTATAATAAAGACTTATAACATACATAACTACTTGTTTTATAAGATATATATTTTTATGGTCAAAAACCATCCAAACTAACAGAAAGCAACTACTTACTGTGAAATTTACCTTTTTTCAGACTATTATCCACAAAGTTATCCACAGTTTTTGTGAGTAACTTTGCTTTTCCCCGTAAAAATAACAACTTATGTTGTTTTATATAGAATAACTATTAAGAAATAACGCTAATTTAGCACGCATTAAATTCAGCATTAGTTTGTTTATTCACAAAGAATAAATTCACATTTCCATCAATAGGTCAAATCTCTTTTAACCCTGCTATTATAAGGGGATACTTTATAACATACTGATATATATAGTTTTAAATGTGAACAAACTATTACAAAAATTCTACAACATAAAACCTGGACTTATTCCGAAAGATCATGCAATGCATGTTTCCACAGACTTATCCACAGTATTTTTCGGTTAATCCAGGGTTATCCGCTGTGTATTCACGTTTCTGCTCTTTACCTTTTGCTTAATTCCCCGCATTCTTTGCCTAATTAAGCCCTCGCTGGTTCATTATATACAGTAAAATGTATTTTATTTTCGGCCTGCCTGCGGCACCTTTGTCTCCTCACCCTATGCCTGAATACGCTATTCTGAGAATTGCCATCCCCTGCCCTCTATACGGCCTGTTTGATTATCGCTTACCGGAACAATTGCCGATGCACCCAATTGTACCGGGTATGCGCGTTCTGATCCCTTTTGGTAAGCGCCAGCTTATCGGCATTATTGTTGAACAGACTGAGCATAGCGACATTGCTCCCAACAAACTCAGATCGGTTATATCCTTTCCCGATACAAAAGCGGTATTTTCAACCGAAACACTGGCTTTACTGCAATGGGCAGCACAGTATTATCTGCACCCACCAGGCAAGGCAATACAGGCCGCATTACCAGTATATTTACGCCACCCCAGCCATTACTATGCCCCGCCTGACGCTGAAAAGCCATGGCGGGTTGCATCTACTACAGCCGATACGTTACAACAACTGCAACGGCGCGCACCCAAACAACATCAGCTTTATCAGTTACTTGCAACATGCCCGCAGGGACTAACTACTAAGGAAATCAGGCAACGCGGTATAACTACCGGAACAATTACTGCCTTGCACAATAAATCACTGATTAACCAGAAAGCACCTTCCAGACAGTCATCGCCGACAGCAGCCACCTCAGATCCGCAAATGCCGCTTGTGCTAAATACGGAGCAGCAACAGGCCGTGAAAGCAATTAGCCAGTCAAATACAGGCATTCACTGCCTGTTTGGTGTTACCGGCAGTGGAAAAACCGAGGTGTACCTGGAAATAAGCCAACAGACACTGTCGCGCAGCCAGCAGGTACTATTACTGGTCCCCGAGATCAGCCTGACTCCACAACTTACTCAACGCTTTGCCAGCCAGTTGCATACCCGCATTGCAGTATTACATTCCGGGTTATCTGCTAGCCAGCGTTACAGGGCCTGGTATGCGGCGGCTAATGGTGAGGCACGTGTTGTGATTGGCACCCGCTCTTCGATATTTACTCCTATGCCGGATTTAGGCCTGATCATTATCGACGAAGAGCATGATGGTTCCTACAAACAACAGGATGGCTTCCGTTACAATGCCCGTGATCTGGCGATTATCCGTGCCCGCTATCTTAACTGCCCAGTCATACTGGGTTCGGCAACGCCTTCACTGGAAACGATTAACAATATTAATGAACAGCGTTATCAGGTACATTATCTGCGCCAGCGCGCCAACACACGACCATTACCAGCAGTAAAGCTGATTAATTTATGTAACCAGCGTATGCATGAAGGCCTGTCAGAGTCTTTACTCGAAAAAATTGAGCAGCATATCAGGCAACGGAGTCAGGTACTGCTGTTTATTAACCGACGAGGGTTTGCACCATTACTGATGTGTCATCGTTGCGGCTGGACCGCCCGCTGCCATCGTTGTGATGCCAATATGACCTACCACATGAAATACCAGCGGTTACACTGTCACCATTGTAATGCTCAACGGCCGGTACCAGAGCAGTGCGATCACTGCGGTAGCGATGAAATGATTGCTGTGGGTAGCGGCACAGAACGTATCGAACAATTTTTACAGCTACGCTTCCCGCAGACCGCAGTAAACCGGATCGACCGCGATACCACCCGTAACAAAGGCTGTCTACAGGAGAAACTGCGACAGGCGCACAGCGGTGAAAGCGGCATTCTGGTCGGTACACAGATGCTGGCTAAGGGACATGATTTTCCTGGCATCACGCTGGTGGGTATTCTGGATACCGATCAGTCGCTCTATAGCAGTGATTTTCGTGCCGGGGAACACCTTGCCCAATTAATTATTCAGGTATCTGGTCGAGCAGGCCGGGCAGAAAAAACCGGTGAAGTACTGATTCAGACTCACCATCCCGAGCACCCTCTGTTGCAAACTCTGCTCCATCAGGGTTATGAATCTTTTTCTCACAATATCCTTGCCGAACGAAAAAATGCCGCATTACCACCAGAGCAGCATCTGATTATCATTCGCAGTGAATCCACAACCATCGATGCTGCTCGCCATTTTCTCGACGAGGTTGCCAGCGTACTTGCTGCGCAAAAAAGCGCCACTGTCGAGATATTCGGCCCTCTGCCTGCCCCGATGGAACGCCGAGCCGGTCGCTACCGTTATCAGCTAATGCTCCAGGCCAGACACCGCAAACCTTTACATCAAATACTGCATAACAGCCTGGGGCAGATTATCAAACTAAAATCGACGAACAAGGCACGCTGGTCAATAGATGTAGACCCATATGATACCTTTTAACAAATATCACACCACAAACATTCCAGGGCACTTCTATTAATTGCTTGCGCCCTTTACCTAACCGCGCTTTAACGTATAATCAGCACCCTTGAAAACCCGCAAATCACTTCACACGTCCGGTACGCCCTTTGAAAGATAAAATTGAATCTCTGTTAACCCGGTCACTGCAAACACTGCTTGCTGACGGCATCATCGACTCCCTGCCATTACTACAGGTTAGCCGTACCAAAGATGCCAGTTTTGGTGATTTTAGCTGTAATGTGGCAATGATGCTGGCAAAGCAGGCCGCCATGGCACCGCGTGATATCGCCCAACAGATTATCAATCGCCTTGCAGCAGATAATATTATTGAGAAGGTTGAAATAGCTGGTCCCGGTTTCATTAATTTTTACCTGGCGAAAGACACAACACTCAATGTTATTCGCGATATATTGTCACAGGGTGAACGCTACGGGCGCAGCGAAACAGCCGGGCACAAAAAAATTCAGCTTGAATTTGTCTCCGCCAACCCCACTGGGCCGTTGCATGTCGGCCACGGGCGCGGGGCTGCCTATGGAGCGACGCTGGCTTCATTAATGCGCGCTGTGGGTTACGATGTTGACTGTGAATATTATGTCAATGATGCCGGGCGGCAGATGAATATTCTGGCTACCAGTATCTGGCTACGTTACCTGCAGTTATCCGATATTTCCATTCCGTTTCCCAGCAACGGGTATAAAAGTGAAGCCTATATCTATGACATTGCCAACCAGCTTAAACAGAAATATGCCCGGCAGTTTGTCCATTCTGCTGAGGCAGTTATGCAGGACATTCCAGCTGACGAAGCGGAAAATGGTGATAAGGAAGTTCATATTGATGCACTGATTTCACGTGCCTGCAAACTACTTGGCGAAAACTATCGTATTGTCTTTACCGCCGGTCTGGATAATATTCTGACCGATATTCGTGAAGACCTGGAAGATTTTGGTGTTATCTTTGACAACTGGTTCAGTGAACAGACGCTTGCCGACCGTGGATTAATTCAGCAGGCTGTCGAACAATTGCGCGAACAGGGGTATATCGAGGAACGCGGCGGAGCCCTGTGGTTTTTATCCACACAATTTGGCGACGAAAAAGACCGGGTAGTTATCCGTGATAACGGACAGGCTACCTATTTCGCCTCTGATATTGCTTACCATCTGGATAAATTCCAACGTGGCTATGATCGGGTAATAAATATCTGGGGAGCCGACCATCACGGTTATGTTGCCCGGGTAAAAGCTGCTATGTCTGCACTGGGCGCACAAGCTGAACGACTGGATATTTTACTGGTGCAATTTGCCAACCTTTATCGCAACGGGGAACGTGTCCCCATGTCAACACGTTCCGGTTCCTTTGTTACCCTGCGTGAATTACGTGAAGAAGTTGGCAATGATGCAGCACGATTTTTTTATGTTATGCGCAAATGTGAGCAACACATGGATTTTGACCTTGATCTTGCCAAATCACAGAGCAATGACAACCCGGTCTATTACATCCAGTATGCACATGCCCGTATCTGTAGCGTCATGGCACAACTTGAAGAAAAAAAATTAGTACACGACATTACTGCCGGTAACAATAATCTTGAGATGTTAACCGAGAAACATGAAACTGAATTAATTACAAAGCTGGCTGCTTATCCGGATATTATCAATAAAGCGGCGATGAACGCTGAACCACACTTACTCGCACACTATTTACGCGAACTGGCCAACCTGCTGCATTCATATTATAACGCCCACCATTTTATTATTGACGATGAGGCATTACGCAATGCCCGCCTGAATATAATTATTGCAACCCGGCAGGTGTTAAAAAACGGACTTACCCTGCTTGGCGTTAGCGCACCAGAAAAAATGTAATCTGTCGAAACGCTACCCAGACATAACCCACGAACCCATTAGACTACTATGTCGGCTGATTATAAACCCAGAAAAAAACGTGTGCAGAAAAAATTTCTGCCAGCTTATCTATGGTTACTTGCCGGTCTGGCTATTGGCCTGTTTGTTGCTTTCCTTATTTACCTCGACAAGCAACCAGCCACACAAACCAGCTTTCATGACGCCGTTAACACTGAGTTAAAAAAACTTGAACATAAAAAAAATAAAGCCCATAAGCCACTACCGATAGCTAAAGCGGGATCCAGTAAAAAAGAGCCCAGGTATAATTTTTACACGCTGCTACAGGGCATGGAAGTACTGATACCAAAATCAGAAACAACCCCCCCTAAAATCCTGGAACGAACAGCCGGACCTCATTCGAAACCAGCTTTGTATGTTTTACAGATAGCTTCTTTTCAGAAGCTGAGCGAGGCGGAAAAACTAAAAGCAAAACTGGCCTTTCTCGGTATTGAAGCGAATATACAGCATGTCACTATTAACAAAAATCAATGGCACCGTGTGCGCACCGGCCCTTATCATAACATTCGCATACTCCATCACAATCAGAAAATATTACAGCAGAATCATATCAGCTCACTGTTGATGGAACTGAAGCAGTAACCTGGGAAACCTCCCGGTAGACCTCTCGGTATACCTCTTTCGATATAGATACACTTATGTTAGTATCCGCGTCGACTGTATGGGTATATGTTTTTTTAACTATACAGTCATCCTGCAACCATTCGGAATATAGCTCGATTACCTACAGATCCTCAGAACTTCCTTATATAATATTTAACAGAATTTGGAGAATAACATGGCCTTATTTGATGATTCCTGGATGAAAAGCTTTCAGGAGCAGTGGAACGCGGCATCTGATCTTGCTACTGCTCTGCAGAAAATTAACTTTAACTCAACCATTGGTTACGGTTTCCCGGATAACGAAACCTGTGTCGGTTTTATTGATGTGGTAAATGGTCGAGTTGTCGAAGCGGGAGCCTATGACAACCGGGTACTGAACTGGGATTTACGTGCAGAGCAGAAAAGCTGGGACAAATGGTTATCAAAAGGTCTGGGCATGACCGGTCTGGGGCTTGCTTTTACCACCGGTAAATTAAAATTCAAAGTTGGTGATTTCAAAGCCATAATTTCCGACCCGCGTATGGCAGGACCATTTATTAAAAGTTTTACTGTTATGGGCAAAGTGTAAAACACTGTCAGCATTGCAATAATAAAAAAGCCAGCAGTATTACCGCTGGCTTTTTTATTACCCTGGTTTGCATATTCCGCGTGGAAATGAAAAATAGTACGGATACAGAAAAATGCTGCTAACGCTACACTTTATCGTCATACAAACTCTGTACCTTTTCCTGCAAACTTTTTGCACTAACCTGCTCCGCCGGTACCAAAATACCAGCTACCAGACCAATATGCGACTTGAATCCTTTAAATAAACGATAAAAAATATTTGCTTTATATCGACTAAATGCACTTCCCCATAATCCCTGTAACGCTATTGGCACAACCGGGGCGGGATGACTTTTAATAATACGTTCAATCCCATCACGAAAGGTAATCATACGGCCATTACGTGTCAGCTTACCTTCTGGAAAAACGCATACCAGATCACCTGCCGCTAACGCATCATCAATATCTTTAAATGCTTTGACCAGTAATTTCCTGTCTTCATGAACACCCGCAATCGGTATACTTTTTGCGGTACGAAAAATAAAATTCAGTACCGGTAACTGATAAATTTTATAATAGATAACAAAACGTACTGGGCGCCGGATACAACCGGCAATAATCATGGCATCCACATAACTAACATGATTACACACCAGTACACAGGCACCTTTTTCAGGAATATTCTCTACCCCTCTGACCGTAATCCGGTAAATAGTATGAATGAGTATCCAGACCATAAATCGCATAAAAAACTCGGGGACCAGTGTATAAATATAGACAGCAACCACTGCATTAAATATCGCAACGACCAGGAAAAGTTCATTAATGCTTAAACCTAACTTCAGAACAACCATCGCAACTACTGCCGATAACACCATCAGCAATGCGTTCAGGATATTATTACCCGCAATAACCCGGGACAAATGGTCTGGCTTGCAGCGTTGCTGGATAAGCGCAAATAACGGCACTATATATAAACCACCAAAAAATCCGGTCAATACGATATCACTCAGCAATCGCCAGGGGGAACTGGATAAAAAGGCAGACAAACTGATTACCGTATCCGGCGAAATTGCCGGATGTGCAAAATATAAATCAATACCAAAAACAGTCAGGCCGATTGAACCAAATGGAACCAGACCCAGTTCAACTTTATCTCCAGACAACCAGTTACACAATAGTGAACCCGAACCGATTCCAATAGTAAACAGCGTCAGCAATAAGGTAACAACCTGCTCATCCGCGCCAAGTGTAACCTTTGTATAGTGTGGTAATTGAACCAGATAGGTTGCACCCAGAAACCAGAACCATGATATTCCCAGCACGGAAAGAAAAACTGTACGGTTCTTTCTTAAAAATAAAATATTCTGAATCGTTTCCTGCCAGATGTTCCAGTTTATTTTCAGCTCCGGTTTCGACGCAGGCGTATAGGGAATAAACAAACTTGCCAAATAACCACCAACAGCCAGGAGTATAACAGCCACCCCGATCATTTCCTTGCCATAATGACCTGCAATGAGTACGCCTCCGGTTATTGTTCCCAGCAAAATTGCGACAAAAGTACCCATTTGAACCAGTGCATTGCCCTCAACCAACTCTGTTTCATCCAGATGCTGCGGGATATAACTGTATTTAGCTGGACCAAATAATGTTGACTGACTACCCATTAAAAACAGTAACGCGATCAACACAAACAACGCATTGTATGTAAAAGCAATCGCAGCCATTGCCATAATGATAACTTCCAGTAATTTAATTAAACGGATCGCCCGCCCTTTTTCCTGTTTTTCAATCCATTGTCCTGCCGTTGCCGAAAAAATAAAAAAAGGGAGAATAAACAGACCGGCGCTGAGATTAATTAATACATCGGTATTGATTGAAGTCAGCCGAGAACCCTGAAAAGCGATCATAATAATAAGGGAGTTCTTAAATACATTATCATTATAGGCACCCAGAAACTGGGTAATAAAAAAGGGTAAAAACCGTTTCTGTGTCAGTAGAGAAAATTCATTTTTTATTTTTTGTTTTTTTACCATTGCTATTATCTTTTCTCACAGAAAAACATAGGGGACTCAGATTAAACCATAATTTACTAGTATTTTACTGATCTCGGTCTATTATCAATGATACCAACAGATAACATTCTCTATTCAGCATTATTATAACCACCCGGCAGAAATATTTCATGTTTACAGATCTGCGCAATTACCCCAGACAGGAAATCCAGATAGATATTACACTCTACTTTCTGGAAGACTCGCCACACGCTGTGGTATCCAAGAATATCAGTGAAGGTGGTTTGTTTCTCCTACTGGACGATCCTCAGCATTATCCTCTTGGTGAGCTGGTAAGCCTGCATTTCAGGAACCCGCTGGGCGACAATAGTGAAACAGAAAAAGATGCCGTCATTGTTCGCACTAACGATG
>CAYXNL010000049.1:0-2111 GCA_964466455.1 uncultured Thiotrichaceae bacterium | reverse complement strand
CTGGGCGACAATAGTGAAACAGAAAAAGATGCCGTCATTGTTCGCACTAACGATGAAGGCATCGCCGTTGCCTTCATTGATATGGAAGCGTTTTAACCCGTATCTGCACCACCTGTTTTCTTTTTCTATTAATTTCGATTAACGCCTTAATAATCAACATATTACAAATAACCACATAAATAACATGTGTTTTAAGGTTGACATTATCAACTTTATCTTATATGTTAGTAAACGTTTACTTAATAAATGCAAACATCCTGTCTGCATACGTAACGAGGTGACTTATGAGTGATTTTGATTCTGAATTAGACGCTAGCGGTTTAAACTGTCCACTACCTATCCTGCGTGCAAAAAAAGCAATTTCGGCACTGGATAACGGGCAGACCCTGAGAATTATCGCTACTGACCCAGGCTCAGTAAAAGATTTCGAAGCATTCTGTAAACAAACCGGTAACACACTGAAGTCCAGTGGTGAAGAAGACGGAAAATTTGTTTTCATGATTGAAAAAGCTGCCTAAAACTATACACCGGCAGTAAAAGTTGAACCCTCGACTTTCAGGCCCCGAACGCAGACAATCTATTATTGCCGCAGCTCGGGGTCTTTTTGCCAGCAAGGGCTATCACGGTGTCTCGATTGATGAGATTGCCAGAGCCATTAACGTGAGCCCGGCTATTCTGTACCGCCACTTTAAATCCAAACAGGAACTCTATAATACGGTTCTGGAAGAATTTGCCTGTCAGCGGCAGAGTTACGTTGACACCATCGTCAAACACGGCACACGCTTCGAAGATGCACTGGCCGGTATGACCGAAGTATATATCCGTAATATGGCGGATAACCCTGATATTCTCAAAATCGAATTACAAAGTCTGCTGGAAGGCAACCCGGCGACCCTGTCATTTTTCCACAACCGCTGGAAAAGTTTTACCGATTATATCGAATATGGCTTAAATGAATTTCTGCCTTATGATGTGCCTAATCGTGAAGTCACTATCCTGTCCGCTGGTTTACTGTATCAGGGAATGGTACGTGAAACTCTGATACAGAAATGCCTGCAACCACAGGATCGGCTTGAAGACCTGTCACTACATGAAATCAGCCATGAGTTAATCGCTCTGTTTTTACGCTCTTTAGGTATCAATCATACCCAACTGTCTCGAAAAGCTAACATCTCTGCGGATGTCGGGAAAGATATTCCTTAGCAGGTATAAATTCTGAAATATCTATTTATCATAAGGTATTTTCAATGTACCATTGCTGCCAAAGTGAGCTTTTTCGCTACCATGCATCCCAGTTTCTACGATATTAACTAGAGAGTAATACGAATAATGAAAACATCTATTCAACATCACCTGCGCCTTAATCTACACATTATCCCCGCCCTGCTGTTATTGAGTTGCGCTCTTTTCGCTCAGAACGTTCTGGCAGATAACCCTGAAGTAAAAATGGAAACAACGATGGGCACCGCCATTATTGAGTTATACCCGGATAAAGCACCGATTACGGTGAAAAACTTTCTTCGCTATGTTAATGCTGGCGAATACAATGGCACTATCTTTCATCGTGTAATAAAAAACTTTATGGACCAGGGTGGTGGATATACCGCCGATTTCAACAGGATACCGGCCCATGCCCCGATTAAGAATGAAGCAGACAATGGCTTAAGAAACCTCAAATACACAATAGCCATGGCACGAACCAGTGACCCGCATTCTGCCACTAACCAGTTTTTTATTAATACCAATGATAACGCTTTTCTCGATTTCACCAGCAAGACACCACAGGGCTGGGGCTATACAGTATTTGGCAAGGTAATCAAAGGGCAGGATGTAATGGACAAAATCTCGCATGTACGGACCACGGCAAAAGGCCCATTTAGCTCGGATGTACCTGTGGTTACTATTGTGATAAAAAAAATGACTGAAATTAAACACCAGGAAAGCCCTGAATAAATCATGAATGAGTCATGAATGAGTCATGAATAAACAGAAAGCCCGATTTTTCGGGCTTTCTTACTAAAAGGACTCCTCTATTAATTAATTGCGCCCTCTGCGCAATCCACAATCCACAATCAATTAATAGAGATGCCCTGAAGAGAACGGTAATTAGT
>CAYXNL010000048.1:3585-16901 GCA_964466455.1 uncultured Thiotrichaceae bacterium | reverse complement strand
ACCCTTTTTTCCCCCGTAGCGATACCAGGTTGCTTCAGGATAGACCACAATAACGAGTCCAGGTTCACAACAGTTCATCCATCCGGCTGAATTAATTCTCACCTTGCCTTCACCCGCCAGACCAGGTGCGCTGATTTTTTCTTTGGCATAAGTTACTAACGGGGTGGATAAAATATATAAAAATTTGGTTTAAAATGTTGCATCTCGATGCCGATGCAGCCATTATTACCCCATGCGATATTACAGCCCTTTTGATCAGTTTATTATGCAGGCGGACAACACCCTGCGAACGTTTGCCGGAACCGGTACCACAACCGCTCGTGACTACCCTGCCGAATCTATTGATGAAATAGAATTACAGGAGAACGAAAGAAAACATAGCGCCGGTTTAATGCGTGTTAACCACAGCGGCGAAGTGTCTGCGCAGGCGCTGTATCAGGGTCAGGCGATTACCGCCAAAGACCCTCTTATCCGTGAAAAACTACAGCAGGCGGCAATCGAAGAAAATGACCATCTGAAATGGACCCACACCCGACTACAGGAACTGGGTAGCCACACCAGTATAGTCAATCCGCTTTGGTACACCGGTTCGCTGGCTCTTGGCGCTTTTGCCGGTGCATTGGGTGATAAATGGAGCCTGGGTTTTCTGGCGGAAACCGAACATCAGGTAGTGCGCCACCTTGCCTCACACCTCGAGCGTCTGCCCGGGCACGATGCAAGAAGCCGTGCCATTATCGAGCAGATGAAAATAGACGAACTGAAACACGCAACCACTGCCATTGAAAACGGAGCGGCGGAACTGCCCTTTGTAGTAAGAAAACTGATGGCAGCCATGTCGAAGATAATGACCGTAACAAGCTATTATATTTAAGCCCGTGAATAACTAATTACCGTTCTCCTTAGTAATTACCGTTCCCCCTGGGAGCCTGTCCGAGCCGGAAAAATCTATTCATCGGAATAAAATACTGCCCGCTGGACTTTCTGCCAGACACTCTCCCCGAATATCTGCTTAATCACCAGTGCGATGGCAATATTCCCCTGCGATAACAAACTATCATGGAATAACTCTATATCCTGCGGGGAACGGGGTAAATGCTGTTGTTTGAGCTGCGATATCATTTCCCCACCAACAGCAGAACATGAGGGTATTGTGGGCATAGCCAGATAACGGCTGACTTCAGCCATTGCCCGTGCCGGTTCTAAACCGAGTTTTTCGGTCAGCAGCGCAGCAGCCTGTTTAGGCGTAAAGTGGCCGGTTTGCAGCTTTACATCAATCACTACCTGCAACGCCTGCAACAAACGCTCACGCAGCAGCATAAAATGGTGCTCACTGGTATTAAACAAGCCCGATTTTTTCACAGATTCTTCTTCACAATACAGCGCCCAGCCTCCGTACAGCGTAGCTGAGGTATTGATTAAACGGGCAGGATTGCCAGTACAATACTGATTCGCCATAACAGACTGGAGATGATGACCAGGGAACGTATCACGCACACTGCATAGATCCCTGTAATACTTATTATATGCAGGTGGCAATTTATCGTCAGACCTGGCTGTCACATAGTAGATCCCCTGCTGCTTCAGGTCGGCTGGTGTGGGTGGCAGATAGAGAGAGAAGGTAACCGTATCCTGCAAAAAATCCGGTATCTGCTGCACCACTAATGACTGCGTATAAGGCAGGGTAATAAATGACTGATCTTCTACCCACTGGTGCAACCGACGTATCCGGTTACGATATTCATCCAGCAGACTATCCGTAGAGGAACGTACAGCCTGCATTTCCTCCAGCCAGCTTTGTCCATCTTCATTGCCACGAATTTTTTTTACCAGCCGCTTTAATTCCTGCTCCGTTTCAGCAACCAGCCGCTGCCCGAATACAAGTAATTGTGAGGCATCAATATTCAGAAAATGCCGCCGTTTTAACAGGCGATTAAATGCTTCTTCACCAACGGCATAATCACCTTTTGCCTGTGGCGTAATATCGGTTGCAAGGAAATCTGCAAACTGTTGCAAAGCACTTGCTGCTTCATCTAGCAGCGGCTGTAATCGTGCCGGGTTGGTGAACCGGGCCTGCGTAAAGGGATGACGAACCAGACCGCGAATAAAATCGGCACCACTGGTACACCGCTCTATGGCCGTATCCAGCCATTCAGGTACAACTTTTTGCGGCGACTCCAGCAACATTATTTTTGCACCGCGCAGGTAGCCGGGAATAGACGCCAGGCGCTGCTTCATTGCCCGATGAAAATTTTTCCCCGGATAAATTAATAACTGGCAGATGGCATTGACCGGAAGGTAAGCGACAGGATCCCTGAAGCGCCAGTCACGCACACTCAATTCATGCAGCTCGATACTGATTGCTCCTTTTAGCAGATTACAATCGAGTTTTCTGCCTTCATCTAATTTTGTTTCATTCACTTCTTCCAGGGCAGATTTCATCATTTGATTTAACGCAATCAGTGCGCCAATATCATCGTGTTTATAACTGCGCAACTGACCGGCATAATCATCCACACCAGAGAGTGCTGCCAGCTCGGGATGAAATCTCAACCAGGCATGGTAGTACTGCTGCAGTAAAGTATCAAATGACTGTTGCGGGGTGATGTCTGTGGCTTCCATTTTTCCAGTGTCCTGCCTTTTTTAATCTGTTGCTTCAATCACTTCGTAATCGTGCGTAATTTCCACACAACTTGCCAGCATAATAGAAACAGAACAGTATTTTTCTGCGGTAAGACGCACCGCTTTTTCCACTCGTCTGTGATCAAGGTTTTTCCCCTTCACTACATAATGCACGTGAATTTTTGTGAAAACCTTCGGTACTTCCGTTGCCCGCTCTGCCGACAGCTCAACATGACAGTCGGTAATTACCTGACGTGCTTTTTGCAGAATCAACACCACATCAAACGCGGTACACCCGCCCATACCCAGCAATACCATTTCCATTGGGCGCACGCCCAGATTGCGACCACCACTTTCCGGCGGACCATCCATTACCAGTGCATGTCCGGTTTCCGATTCGCCCACAAAAGACATATTATCCAGCCATTTCACTACTGCTTTCATAATTCTCAACCTTTTTTATAATTATTACTGAAACTACCCGCCACAAGCGGACGAGATATTAAAGCAGAAACCGGATTTTTTAATCACAAGATGTTGATTCATGACTTATTCAGAGCTTCCTTAAACAATTCTGCCAGTTTCTCTCCGGGCTGCGGTGCTCGCATAAATGCCTCTCCAATCAGAAAAGCATACACCTGATGATCAAGCATATATTTCACATCATCTGCGGTATGTATGCCACTTTCGGTTACCGTTATTCTATCTGGTGGAATCATCGTAAGCATTCTACTGGTGGTTTCCAGAGAGGTCTCAAAGGTTCGCAAATTCCGGTTATTAATACCGATTAGTTTTGCACCGGTCTGTAATGCTCGCTCCATTTCTTTCTCATCATGCACTTCCATTAAGACATCCATACCAAGCACAGATGATAAGGCTAGCAGTTCATGCAGCATAGTGTCATTTAACGCCGCAACAATCAGTAATATGCAATCGGCACTGATTGCTCTGGCTTCATACACCTGATACGGATCAATAATAAAGTCTTTACGGATAACCGGCAGGCTACAGGCGGCTCGTGCCTGTCGCAGATAATCCTCATGGCCCTGAAAAAAATCCCGATCAGTAAGAACGGAAAGGCAGCTTGCGCCATGAGACGCATAACTTTGTGCTATTTCTGATGGCCTGAAGTTTCCCCTTAATAGCCCTTTACTGGGGGACGCTTTTTTTATTTCGGCAATAACGGCTGCCTGTTTTTGCTGTGTTTTTGCCTCTATTGCTGCAATAAATCCACGCGGTAACCCCGCTTCTTCTGCACGTTTTTTCATTTTTGCAATCGGCACGGAAGCGGAACGTTGAGCAATTTCCTGCTGTTTACGTTGCAAAATTTTCAGCAGAATATCAGGTGGGGAATGAGCCATTATTTTTATCACTACCTTTTATGAGTATTCGTAGCAGATATCCATTAAAGTTTATTACTAAAAATTGCCAGTTTTTGTGATTAGCTGTTCCAGCTTTTCATTTACGACACCACTGGCAATTACCTGACTGGCTTTTTCAATCCCTGCTGCCAGTGTCTCCGCCAGCCCGGCAACATAAATGGCGGCACCGGCATTTAAACAAACAATATCTTTCGCTGGTCCGTCCGTATTGGTGAATACATCACGAATAATAGCCAGACTGTGGGCAGCGTCACTGGCATGAATCTGCGTCATGCTGGCGGAATGATAGCCGAAATCTTCCGGTCTGATACGGAAGCTGGAGACTTTACCGTGTTTTAATTCTGCAATAAAGGTCGGTGATGTGATACTGATTTCATCCATGCCATCATCGGCGTGTACAACCAGCACATGGTCACTGCCAAGTTTTTTTAATACCTGCGCCAGTGGTTCCACCAGTTCCCGACTAAATACGCCGATAACCTGATTTGGTGCCGCCGCCGGGTTGGTCAGTGGGCCAAGAATATTGAAAATGGTTCGTACTGCCATTTCCTTTCGTGGGCCGATGGCATATTTCATTGCACCATGATGTTTCGGCGCAAACATAAAACCAACACCGATCTCATTGACACAATCGGCAACCTGCTCAGGCGTGATCTCAAGGTTTACTCCCGCCGCTTCCAGTACATCGGCACTACCCGATTTACTGCTGATAGAACGGTTACCGTGTTTGGCAACGCGGCCCCCGACAGCGGCAACGACTATCGCGCTGGCAGTAGAAATATTAAAACTGCCGGACGCATCACCCCCGGTGCCACAGGTATCGACCAGATGCTCTTTGTTTACCTCCACTTTAGTGGATAACGCTCGCATTACACTGGCGGCGGCAGCAATTTCATCAATCGTTTCCCCTTTCATCCGCAGGCCGATTAAAAAACCACCAATCTGTGCTGGCGTGGCTTCACCGGTCATTATCAGGCGCATCACTGCGGCCATTTCATCACCATCTAAATTTTGCTTTTCTGTAACGGCTTTTATTGCTGCCTGCATATCCATTCAACTTACCTCAATTTTTTTGTATGCCTGTTATCAGGAAACGGCTACATCTTCAAAAAATTATTTAACAGACGGTGTCCGTGTTCTGTCAGAATTGACTCAGGATGAAACTGTACCCCTTCAACCGGTAGCGTCTTATGCCGTACGCCCATAATCTCATCCACCGCACCACTCTCGGTTTCTGTCCAGGCGGTTATTTCCAGACATGCGGGCAGCGACTGTTTTTCGATAACCAGCGAATGATAGCGCGTGGCAGTACAGGGATTTTTTAACCCGGAAAAAACATGCTCACTTTTATGATAAATTTTTGACGTTTTGCCGTGCATAATTTTACCCGCATGGACAATTTTACCGCCATAAACCTGACCAATACTCTGATGCCCCAGACATACGCCCAGTATCGGCATTTCATTACCAAAACGTTCTATTGCCGACATTGAAATACCGGCCTGATCTGGGGTACACGGCCCCGGTGAAATCATGATACGTTCCGGTTTCATTGCACTGATATCATCCAGAGTAATTTCATCGTTACGACGAACCACGACATCGGCACCCAGTTCGCCCAGATACTGCACCAGGTTATAGGTAAACGAATCATAATTGTCGATCATTAATAACATCGTTTTCTACTCACTTTTTTATTCAGTCTTCCTGTCTATAGCTGGCATTATATCTTTTCTGGCAAATGGCGCGGCTAATGGCTCGCCAACAAACAGACCCTGCCCCGGCCAGGCTACACTTTTCCAATAAGCCTCAATCAATGATTCACCCTGGGTGTAGCGATCAATCACGATGCCTGGATTGGGAAATTTCTCGGTGAAGGCACACGGCTCAACGACTGTACCATAACTACCGGTTACTCCTGCATCCAGCCATTTTAGAATACTCATCTGTTTTGTCGCCAGCAAATTACCACCGGTAGAGGTAAGGTGGTCGGCAATAGCACCGGGCAGATAAATATTGGTATCCAGGTCTTTCACGCGCACCTTACCGGTAAAATAAAACAACACATCCTTTTTATTTTTCAGCGCATCCGTCTGTACCTGTTTTATTTTTATTCGCTTCGACAAGCGTGCAACAATAACCGGGTAACGCCTTGAACGTACATTCCTCGCTTTGTCCGAGGTACTGACCAGATAGGCAGTACCCGCTGGGAAAGTGCCATCCGCGGCAACGCCGTGGTCGATCATTTCCTTTATATGTTTCAGGTCACTACCCGCCAGCAAAATACTCGGGCGAATACCCAAATCCGTATAAGGGGTTGAGGTATCCGCATTATAATACGAACTGCGTTTTGTTGGCTTACAGCCTTTGGCGCAATACGCTGGATCAAAACCGAAGGTCATGGCACTGGTTATTGACATACAGGCAACACGGTAGGGTTGTGTCCAGGCCATAGCGTAAAACTGTACCGACTTTGGGGTTTGCGCATAAACCTGCCGGCGCAATCGCCGAAATACTTTTTTATCCAGCATTTTTTTTACCGGTATCCGTATGCGTATAATATTCTGTGGTGGAATATGACGTTTGCGCTGGTAATAGCGGGCAATCTGCTGACTTTGTGGATCATCCAGATTGACAATCAGTGCTAACTGTTGCGGCGAAACCGCAGCCTGAACGGCTGATAAAAAACCGCAATATATCAGCGCCACGGTTAGCAGATTCCACGGATAAAATATTTTTACCATCTTCCTCACCCGGCTGATTCCTAACGATGCGTCCG
Organism: uncultured Thiotrichaceae bacterium; assembly: GCA_964466455.1. GTDB lineage: Bacteria > Pseudomonadota > Gammaproteobacteria > SZUA-229 > SZUA-229 > S010-25. The sequence goes on along the minus strand of CAYXNL010000048.1, from coordinate 10,121 downwards.
TGATGCATCCAGCCCGGCTTCCGCCATTGCCACTGCACGGAAAATGGCGCGGGCTTTATTCATGGTTTCCAGCCATTCATTTTCTGGCACGGAATCATAGACGATGCCTGCACCAGCCTGAATCGACAGACGCTTATCTTTAATGACGGCGGTTCGAATCGCAATAGCTGTATCCATATTGCCGTTCCATGAAAGATAGCCCACCGCGCCGGAATAAATTCCCCGCTTCACCGGTTCAAGCTCATCAATAATTTCCATGGCACGAATTTTGGGTGCGCCGCTGACCGTTCCCGCCGGAAAGGTTGCGCGTAATACATCCATTGCATCCATCCCGTCTTTCAGCTCACCACTCACATTCGAGACGATATGCATGACATGGGAATAACGTTCAACCTGCATTTTTTCCGTTAGTTGTACACTGCCGATTTTACTCACCCGGCCAGCATCATTACGCCCCAGATCGATCAACATCAGATGTTCAGCCAGCTCTTTCGGGTCCGCCAGTAATTCTTTTTCCAGTGCAGCATCTTCGGCATCATCCCGACCCCGTGGTCGAGTACCCGCAATCGGACGTACCGTCACTTTTCCTTCTTCGACACGCACCAGAATTTCCGGTGATGAACCCACAACATGGTGATCGCCGAGATCCAGATAATACATATACGGGGACGGGTTTAAACTACGCAGCGCACGATATAAATCCAGCGGTGGCGCATCAAGGCCGATAGTCAGGCGTTGCGATAGCACCACCTGCATAATATCCCCATCAATAATGTATTCACGGGCTTTTGCTACCGCTGCTTTGTAACCTGCTTCGGTAAAACCGGAAACAAAATCTTCTTCATCAATCTGTTTCGGATTATGGCCCCCTCGCTCAGGCAGTGGCTGATGCAGAGAGTGTTCAATTTCACGCAGACGTTTTTCACCCTGAGCCAGAGCATCGGCGATATGCGGATCCACCTGCACAATAATATAAAGTTTGCCGGAAAGATTATCAAAAACAATCACTTCTTCCGACACCATTAATAAAATATCCGGGGTTCCTAGCGGATCGGGTTTTTTCTCCTGTAAGGATCTGTTGGTTACCAGCCGTGGTTCAATATATTCAATGGTTTCATAGCCAAAATAGCCAACCAGCCCACCGGTAAAGCGTGGTAGTTCTTCTCTCTCAAACACCTGATAGGTTTTCTGGTAATTACTTATCCATGTCAGCGGGTCATCAACCCGGTACTGTGAAATACATTGCTCATTTTCGTACACACTAATATCAGCGCCACTGACCTTAATGACCGTTTTACAGGGCAGACCGATAATTGAATAACGTCCCCACTTTTCCCCTCCCTGCACCGATTCAAATAAATAGGTATAGGGAGCATTAGCCACTTTCAGATAAGTGCTTAAAGGCGTATCAAGGTCGGCAAGTACTTCTCTAACCAGCGGAACGCGGTTCACCGGATGATTTTCCGAACGAGTTCTAGCTTGTTCGAATACCGATTGATTGATGGAGTTACTCTTTATGGAATCAGAGGACATAAAATTTCCAGGTACCGGAATGATCTACCAGGCAACAATGTTTTTAATTTCTGCCATTGAGTCAACTACTGCATCGGGATGATAATCCCGAATATCCTCCCCATGATTATAGCCATAAGACATACAGATAATAGAAAAACCGGCGGCCCGCGCAGCGTTGACATCACTCATTGAATCGCCAAGCATCATTGATGCCTCCGGTTCAATTCCCAGCATTGTTGCAGATTGTAACAATGGCATCGGATCGGGTTTTTTACGCTCGACCATATCCCCGCACAAAACTATTTCAAAATAATCAGCGATCCCCAGATCGTTTAATATCGGCAGGGTAAATTCACTGGCCTTGTTTGTTACACAACCGATTTTTACCCCGGTTGTTTGCAGAAAAGCCAGTGCCTCATTAACCCCATCATATAACACACTGCGCTTTGAGGTGTTTTCCGCATAAAGCTGGCGAAAAACAGGCAGGGCCTTTCCATACAGGACTTCATCGTAATCTCCATCAAGCTGGTTCATCAGCGCCCGTTGAACCAGTCTTTCTACGCCATTACCAACCCAGTGCCTGACCCGTTCTTCCCCTCTTTGCGGCAGAGCCAACTGAGACATCATGGCATCAATACACCAGGCAAGATCCGGCACACTGTCCACCAGCGTGCCATCCACATCAATCAATACCATCTCGGGCCGGGATATCATACTGTGACCTTATTAACCAGCTTTCGCCAGTTCCTCACGCATGGCGGCAAGCACCGTGTTGTAGTCATTCGCATCAGTTTCATTGCGAGCACTAAAGATAGCGGAACCGGCAACAAAAGTATCGGCACCGGCTTCGGCAATTTCACGGATATTGTCCACTTTAACACCACCATCAATTTCAAGACGGATATCCAGACCGGAGTCATCAATAATTTTGCGCGCCTGACGCAGTTTACCCAGTGTTGCCGGAATAAAGGACTGACCACCAAAGCCGGGGTTGACCGACATCAGCAATACCATATCCACTTTATCCAGCACATAGTCCAGATGGCTTAACGGCGTGGCCGGGTTAAACACCAGGCCGGCTTTACAACCTTCGTTATGAATCAGTTGCAGGCTGCGATCAATATGCTCGCTGGCCTCCGGGTGAAAAGTAATGTAGGTCGCACCCGCTTTGGCAAAATCGGGAATAATACGGTCAACCGGTTTTACCATCAGGTGGACATCAATATCGGCCGTCACTCCGTGCTTCCGTAACGCATCACAAACCAGCGGACCTATCGTCAGATTCGGCACATAGTGATTATCCATTACATCAAAGTGAACAATATCCGCACCCGATGCCAGTACATTGTCAACTTCAGGGCCTAATACAGCGAAATCGGCTGAAAGAATGGAAGGAGCGATTTTGTAATCTTTGGTATTTTTATCTGCCATGGAATTTCCTCTTTTGGCTAATCTTCAGAAGTTATAAGAATGACGCTACAGACCGACATCCCTTATTGTAATATATAAAGGGGACGCATTTTACAGCATTGCTGTCTATGCGTCCTCTGATTTCATTATCCCTCACTTTGATTATGTTTTTAATGATGCAAATACTGATAAAATGTAATGGAAAATACAGCCCCCTACCTTGAGGAAATACTTATGCCCGTTACAATCGCCTTACATCTGCTCGCTGTTGTTATCTGGGTTGGTGGTATGTTTTTCGCCCATCAGGTATTACGCCCATCTGCCGTAGAGGTACTGGAGCCACCACTACGATTAACTCTGTGGGTACAGGTCTTCCAACGTTTTTTCCTCTGGATATGGCTAAGTATTTTTATCATACTCATTACCGGCTACTGGATGCTGTTTCAGCACTTTGGCGGCTTTGCAGGTGCCACCCTCTACATTAATCTGATGCACGCTGGCGGTCTGTTGATGATGCTGATTTTTTTTCATGTCTTCTTTTCGCCATTTCGTCGCCTCAAACAGGCTGTCATTATTAAAGATTTTACTGAAGCCGGTCGAAGATTAAATCAGATTCGCCAGTTGGTTGGTATTAATATTGTATTAGGTATACTGGTTATTATCATTGCCAGTGCCGGTCCATATCTATAGATCGGACATATAGACCGGACCTGATAGACCAGGTTAAACCATACCTGTCTACCATGGTGAATATAGCCAGAACCATTGTGAATATGGCAAAGAAGGGTTAACTTGAGTAGTATTTCCGCCTGATGAACTTTAGAATATCGTTATATGGCAGTTAAGCTATTGTTTATAACGAAGATAATTAACCGTTGTTTTTTAGTATATAATTTAGTATAAAATAATATGGTTTTTCGCAATCCATTTTTAGCATAACTAAAATCGATCCATCAAAACTATTAGGAGAATCCTATGAAACGTCAATTACTAACTATTTTAACTGCTGTTGCACTTGCAGCCAGCGCTAATATTGCTTTTGCTAGCGGTAATATTGCAGCAGGAAAAGCCAAATCAGCAGTATGTGCAGGCTGTCATGGTTCAAAAGGTATAAGCATTGCACCCATTTACCCTAACCTTGCCGGTCAGAAAGATGCTTATCTGGTAAAACAACTGAAAGCATTTAAAGATCATAGTCGTGTTAATGGCATCATGAACGGCATGGCCGCTCCATTATCTGATGCAGATATGACTAACCTGGCTGCATACTTCTCTAGCCTGAAGCCATAGACATATCGCTTCAATATAGCTGAGTAATCAGTTATATCGGAAATAAAAAAGCCCCGGTAATATCATTATTATCGGGGCTTTTTTATGACAAATACTATAATACTGCTATTCCCGTGTTCACCGAATTTATTCACCTTCTATGCAACATACCCGGCAAAACACCCTTACTATTGCACTCTACTTTATACTCACGCTGCTATACCCGCCGTGCAGCGCCGCCAATGCGGATTATTCACCTTTTCAGACACGCGACCAGAACCCGTTTACTCTTATTCAAGGCCAACCATTACCAGTTAACGCCGTTATTACGCATAAAAACAAATGGTTATGGACAAATACCCTGGCCATTACAAACACGCTTAATAGACAGCAGACAACAAAGGAATCAATATGGCTGGACGTCGAAAGCTACCGTTTTAATACCGGAATAGAGTACGGTTTAGGTGATAACTGGGCAATAAAAATAGACCTGCCGGTTACCTATAAGGGAGCCGGATTTCTGGATTCTTTTATTAATAACTGGCATAAATTCTTTAACCTGCCACAGGGTGAACGACCCTACACTAAAAACAATCAATACCGGGTACAACGTACACAAAACAGCCAGATTATTACCGACCTTAGCTCAGCCGATATTGGCATTGGCGATTTGCAACTCAGCCTGGCGCGACAGGTATCTTATTCCAGGCAATCCAGCCTCAGCCTGTGGGGTGGTATCAAATTCCCTACCGGCAGCAGCCGTACATTAAACGGTAATGCGGCCATTGACCTGTCAGCCTGGCTAGCCTATAACAGAAAACTGTCCGCTAAATGGCTGCTCAATACCAATGCAGGTATCGTCTTGCCGGCAGTCATCGTTACCGGTAATAAGTCAGCCAATAATAGCAATATTTCCACTTACGCCGGATTTGCTTATATGATGATTGGCTGGCAACCAATGGACAGCCTGGATCTGAAAGTGCAGCTTGAAGCTCACAGTAGCTATTATAAAAACAGTGGCTTGCGTATGCTCGGCAGCACTTACCTGGTCACCTTCGGTAGTTCCGTACACATTAACCAGTGCAACAGCATGGACCTGGCAGTAAGTGAAGACATTAAAGTTGACGCATCACCAGACGTGAGTTTTCTACTTAGCTGGCGCTATCTTGGAGGGTGTTAGAAAGTGAATATGGAGCGGGTGATGGGAATCGAACCCACGTTTGAAGCTTGGGAAGCTCCAGTTCTACCATTGAACTACACCCGCACAGGCGAACCAGAAACCTTCAGCCTCTGTTCATTGGAGCGGCATTATCGCATCTTTATAGCAAAACGCAAAATTCAGCCTTGTCCAATATAAAATGAGCCTGAACGCAGGCATGGTGAAATACGAAACCGGGATAAAACAGGTGACGTTTATCTCAACCCGGAGAATGAGAAGAACGTGGCGGCATAATTTTAAACTTTAGGCGACAACTGTCTTGAAAAACGCCGCTAGCTGGCAATGGAGAGATCCATATCATTCGTTATATTTAAAAAGCACTAATCAGAAATCCAGTTTTCAACGGCCAGGTTAGGAACTCGATTAAACTCTCGGACATTGTTTGTAACAAGTACAGCCTTAACACTTCGAGCATGAGCAGCAATTAAAAGATCATTATTCCCAATAGGTGTACCCTCTTTTTTAAGTTGCGCTCTTATTGAACCGTAGTGCTTACCAGCATTTTCATCTAAAGGATCTATTAATAATCTTTGCGTAAAAATCTCAAGTTGTCGCCATCGTTCTTCTTTTAAATTATCACGCCCATTCTCTATCCCAAAGCACAGCTCTCCGTATGTAACTGAAGAAATACAAATATCTTTTATCGCCTTAAATTTGCACCTTAATTTATCAGAGTGGTTTTTTAAAACATAAATACAAATATTGGTATCGAGCATATACATTAATCAAAATCCCTTTCCTGTGGTTGTTCATCGAGCCTGTCTTGTAAAAAGTCATTACCAAAAACAGATTTAGAGTCAAAAAATTCATCCCATGTCGGCTTTTTCGCCGAAATAATAATGTTATCCCCTTGCTTCGTAATGTAAACCTCGTCAGTATCAAAGCGGTACTCTTTAGGTAAACGGACAGCCTGGCTTCGCCCGTTCATAAATATTTTGGCTATTTGTGCGTTCATATCACCACCTCGCTATATCGGTATATACTTAATAGTATATATCAAGTGGGCATAATAGCAACTGGATGGATACGCAATATTTTATCGAATACGCTTTGAACCAACTTACTTTGAGCCAACTCAGATAGGCTTTCATAACAAATAATATTTACACTGACCCCACTTATA
>CAYXNL010000048.1:0-3485 GCA_964466455.1 uncultured Thiotrichaceae bacterium | reverse complement strand
CTTTCACCGTACTGGTTCAACCGCAGGAAACGTCCAGCTGCCATCGAGTATTGCTTTGCGCGGCTGATACATGCGAACGATATAATTCCAGCCTTCACTAATTGGCAGGTAATTACTGCTTTTTGGGTCGCCGCCAAAATGTATGGTAAAGGAGCCGTCCGCATTGGGGGTGCCCGATATGTTATTCATGCTGTTTGCGCCGACTTTATTTTTTTCCAGAAAACCTTCCTTGTTATAAACAGTGATTGACCAGAAAGCATCCACCGGCACATCCTTTACCTTAATCTGGTAAGCGCCGACCGGTAAGTTTGGCTCAACATTAAGATAATAGGCTTCGTTTTCAGGCAAACCACCCCAGCCCCACGCCGTGGCAAGCAGATGGCGGACCTTATCGACATCTTCTTTTTTGCCAAAGGTTCTGCTGGCATCGCTAACGCCACGACCCAATTCAACCAGTAAATCAAAAGTCGTCTTGTAACTTTTTTTATCATAATCCGGGTGGGTGAAGGGTTTGGCTGATTTCGCTTCGATCTTTAGTTTATCCTGCAAAGCATTAGCTTTTTTAATGTCTTCAGGGCTGGATGAATCGACCAGTGTGCGCGCTGAAATCATTACATAAGGTGTACCATATTCCTTCATAGTCAGTTTGTAACGTCCGGCTTTGTGAAAGACCTTTTGCAGGTAGTGATCCTCGTTGATCACCATTACCGACATGTAACGTTTGCCGGAATCCGGCATGGTAAAGCTTGCACCTTTACTGATATCGACCACCGCCGCACTGTAAAGTGTATCCCGGTTCATGCGGATGACAGTCTGCTGATCCAGTGGCGTGGGACGGCGTATGTGAACCCATTTGTTGATGCCGCCACTGAGCTTTAATACCCGATCATACTGTGCTGCGGTTTCAGCCCGCACAAAGTTATCCACATTTACCTTAACTGGCTTGTCTGCTCGAGCTTCAGGCTGAGCCGCCGTTACGGATAGTGAAAATATTGAGACGGTAAGTACAAGCGCAACGAGCAACGCATAAGCTGTTTTTCGAGTATTCATAATAAATTCCTTCTTGTTATTTCACCGACGAATGACATAAACAGCCGCCCTTGAACGGGTGCTATTCTCTGTAAAAAATTATTTAGGCAGTACGATATTTGCCTGTAGACGCAAACGCCAACCTTTCGGACCCGCATCCGGCGACTCGACCCAGTAACCGACACCACCCTGTAGACTGACCGGCACCTTACCGATCTTCACCAGTTTTGCGACAGCGGCATTCACCGGTACTGACCATTGCTCGGTTTTCCAGTTATAAGTCGATTCGGTCTGTGCCGACACCGTCCAGGCACTCGGCCAGGTATAGGCAACGAACGGCTGTATGAAGGTATTGCTGATATCAGCGCGGGCGCTGTCACCGGCAACCGACCACATGTGATTGGCAATCGCACCGATGGTCCAGGGACCGTTCATGGATATGGCAACAGCCGATGGCCCGACCGCCCACTTTTTGGCACCAAGTTTAGGATCGGTCGCCGTTGGCAGCAGTATTGCAGCACCGACACCCCAGGTTACACCGGCACCTGATTTTCTGGGTGAGAAAAAAAATTGTTCATTGATATCGCCAAGACCGGTCTGCGTACCTCCACCGAGGGCAACATCCTGCTGACGGATCAACGGCACAATAGTTCGCGTGATTAGAATCCAGTCATCATTGACATCGACTGGAATGACCGGCTGAACGTTTATGAAAAATTTATCGCCCTTGTCATCCAGACCAATTTTCCTGTCAAAATTCATCTGCACAGGAACCGTAATTAAATTTGCGATAGGGTTGGTGAGCTCCTGTGCCAGCGCTGCATCACTATTAGTTTCAGCGACGAGGTGCGTGCATACACCCAAACTAAGCGTCATCAATATAATCTGTAATCTTTGTTTTCGCCACATCTAAAACACTCCTTCCTTTGAACAGTTACCAGGGACTTGCTTTAATATATCAACGCCTGCATTAAATACCTTTCCCTAATTCGTATCAATCTTTATTTATTTAAATAATTCATCACTAGTGTCCGGAATATTATTCAAACAAATTCAATTGGTTAATGTTTTCTTGATCAATCATGTTTTTATCGAACCCCGTAAGCAGTTGGGAATTCATTCATGTAAAATCCAATGGTAGACCCCACTTCTTCCCTTCTGCACTTAAATTTCATGATGCGGTGTCTGCTGGTTTGATTATTACGCGTTAATATTGGTATTTTATGTATATTTGTATTACTATTTTGAATAAGTATTATATTTCTTACATAGGTGCACTATGAAAACATCGTTAGTAACAACAAAAGGGCAGGTTACAATCCCCGCTACAGTACGGCAACAGATCGGCATTCACCGGGGTGACCGAGTTGGTTTTATTTATGAAGATGGCAAGATCATTATGTTGCCTGTGATCCAGAACATAGAAGCAGCATTCGGTTTGGTAAAAGCGAGGCAGAGCGCCAGTCTTGATGATATGGAAAAAACGATTCAAAACAGAGGCGGCAAACTGTGATTGCAGCGGATACCAATGTCCTGGTACGGATTCTGGTGGATGACCCGGAACAGCCTGGACAGGTGCTGGCAGCTCGAAAACTGGCAAGAGAGAAACAACATCTCTTTATCGCGCAAATCGTGACGGTTGAACTGGTGTGGGTGCTGCAAATGTCTTACAGTCTTAGTAAGGCGTCAATCATACAAGTGCTTGAGCATCTTTTACATAACAGTGCTTTTGAATTGCAGGCAGAAGATCGTTTTCTGGAGGCTCTGAGCGTGTTCAGGAAAAGTAATAGCGATTTTTCAGATTGTCTAATAACAGCTGAAAGCCGGGCAGCTAACTGCACACTCGTCACCTTTGACAAGAAACTTTCCCGTTTATCTGGAGTTGAACTGGTCAGTCAAAATATTTAAGCAGCGCTTCTCGCTAAATATCAACCAACCTGTCGCATTTTATTGATATTTTCATGAGTTATAGTCAAATCTGGTGTTTAGCGAATGAATCAAGCGGCGACCTGCTCATTTAATGTGACTTCAACACCGTCTTTAAATTGAACACCTCTGATCACCTTGCCCAAATAATCAAAGCCCCGTAACTTTCTCCATCTCGATTGGGCGCATTGACATAATCGGCGCAAGAAACGCCAAGGTGCTCTTTGGAGTGACCGATATCATACAACGGCTATTGATACGCATGAATACCTGATCCAATGCCTGGTTTACATTGATTTAAATATGGTTAGAGCAGGAAAAGTTACTCACCCTTCAAAATGGGATCAAAGCGGTTATAACGAAATTCAAAATCCACCAAGACGCTATCAAATAATTAATAGAAAACGCCTGTGCGAACTAACAGGAGCCCAAAATTTGTGTTTAGAACACGCCATGTGGGTGACTGAAGCGCTAACGATGGCTGTCATGCCGTTCAAGAAACGCTAGCGGCTTACAGTACCAATATTGAG
>CAYXNL010000047.1:15715-16921 GCA_964466455.1 uncultured Thiotrichaceae bacterium | reverse complement strand
TAAGTCTGGATTGAACAGATTGCTGGTTAAAATATTCTGATTCAAGGCGTAAAATGCACGTAATAGCAGGGCTATTGCGAAGTTTCACAACGCAGAAACAGGGTATTTTAATACGGTAAGATGTCGATTCATGACTTAATCAGAGGTTCCCTAATGTTCAGCGGTTATTTTAACCGGGAGCGACCGTTATCACAGCTTCCTCTGTGGCTAAAACTTGGTCTGCCCGTGGCACTTGCGGGGCAAATACTATGGCATGGGTTACAGCCCGCAATGACTGCAAAAGCACAGTCATTGCCGCCACCACTGTCTGTCCAGGCGTACCGCCTGATATCGCTGGATGATCCGCTGGCCATGGCCAAATATCTGAATATATGGTTGCAGTCATTTGATGATCAGCCCGGTATCAGTCTGTCGTATCAGCAACTGGATTATTTTCGTATTATTAAATGGCTGAATACCATTCTTGCGCTGGATCCCGATGGACAGTACCCGCTGCTGGTTGCGGCACATATCTATGGCAGCATACACAATGCTGCTAAGCAGCGTCAGATGATGGATTATATTTACCAGAAATTCCAGCAGCACCCACAGAAGTACTGGCGCTGGCTGGCCCATGCAGTCATTGTGGCAAAACATGAGCTAAAAGATGAGCCGCTAGCCCTTCGTTATGCCGATGCATTAGCCCGGCAGAGCCGTTTACCCGGAACCTCTATCCCGTACTGGGCCAGGGATTTAAAGATTATTACACTGGAGGATATGGGCGAGCTACAGGCGGCAAAAATACTGGTGGGTGGCTTACTGGAAAGCGGAGTGATACGCGACCCTTATGAGAAAAAGTTTCTCATTCAGAAAATAGCCACGCTAAAGAAGAAGTTACAGCGCCATACTACGGAGCGGCTACAAAATAGACCAAAAAAATAAATTCGTTTATTTGAGGTCTTTCCTTTCGCCTGCTTTGTGGTCCGCTTTTTTGCAGCAAACGGCGGGAAATTAACCTCTTCTGGAGATTGAAAGAGTGATTATTCTCCAGCATATACGTTTATTTGCGCTAAACTCGAAATAAAAGCGATGAAATATCGACAACATGTTGAAATATCGACATATTATAATAAATAATTAGAACAAAATAGTGGGCAAAGCCTGCCTTTATGCCCTATATAAGTTTGGTATGGTAATTGCAGGTATTTTTAGTTACAGGTGCTTAAT
>CAYXNL010000047.1:0-15615 GCA_964466455.1 uncultured Thiotrichaceae bacterium | reverse complement strand
CCCTATATAAGTTTGGTATGGTAATTGCAGGTATTTTTAGTTACAGGTGCTTAATTATAGATGCTTAATTATAGATATTAGTCACAGATATCTTAATTCAAAGGATGGTATAAGAAATTGCAAAAAAATGACGGGTTAAAAAGTAATGAGTAAAGTAATCGTGCAGCATGTCGCTCGACCAGATGGGGCAACTTTAGTGTTGATGAGTAAGTCTGGCGCAACAACAAAACAGAGACAGTCCGGTTTTACCCTGATTGAAATAGCCATTGTACTGGTGATTATTGGGTTATTGCTTGGTGGCGTATTAAAAGGACAGGCGTTGATTAATACCGCACGGGTGCGGGCATTAAATAATAATGTTGATGGGATCACCTCGGCCTGGTTCAGCTTTTCGGATCGCTATCGTGCATTTCCCGGTGACTATGCCCAGGCATCGGTAAACTTGCCGAACATTACAGATAATGGAGATGGTAATGGTCTGGTGGATACCGACAAAGAGCGTGGGTTGGTGTGGTCCGATTTACAGGCTGCCGGTTATATCACTGGCAACTACCCAGATAATAGTAATAGTGGTGTACCAACAATTGCCTCTGATGAATATGCCTGTCCAACTACTGTTTGCCCGGATAACGGCTTTGGTCAGGGAATGGTGATAAACTATGGTGCCTTGCAGCGGTCGGCAGCCACAACGGCAACGGCAAAGGCGCACGAGTTAATTTCCGGTCGTGCCATTCCTTCATCCGTGCTGGCTGAGCTGGATAGAAAAATTGATGATGGTACCCCAATTGCCGGTTCAATGCAGTTAGGTACCTTGGGGGATGGATGGGGTTCCTCTGCCGAAATCACTGCCTGTCTGGATTCTACCGGCAAAAATTATAATATGAAGTCACCCAGTGATAACTGTGCTGCCGTGTTTAGAAATTTCTAATTTATTTGAATAATGCCAGTAAAAGCCTTATGGTTGAAGCCATAAGGCTTTTTTGTTTTATCTGAAATTCATTAATAGTAGCCATGAATAGTATTCTCTGTCAGCAGGTTCACAAATCGTATGGTAATAAACCGGTATTACAGGCAATTAATCTGTCGATAAAATCGGGTGAGTTTTTTGGTCTGATTGGTGCGAATGGAAGTGGAAAAACAACACTGATTAAATGTATGCTGGATTTAACGGCGGTGGATAGCGGTAGCATACGCTTATGCGGTCATAACCATACAGAGGTTGTGGCACGTAAGCCTGTTGCCTATCTGCCAGATCGTTTCTCACCCCCGGCGTATTTAAAAGGCAGTGACTTTTTGCTTTATATGCTACAGCTTTATGGTATTGCATATAATAAAACAGACGTTTTATCCGTCCTTTCCTCACTCGATCTGGACGCCGATGTTCTTGCTATAGCGGTAAATAAATTATCCAAAGGGATGTCACAGAAACTGGGGCTGGCCGTCTGTTTGCTTAGTGAGAAGGAGTTATTTATTCTGGATGAACCCATGAGCGGGCTGGATCCAAAAGCGCGTATCCTGTTTAAGCAGCAGTTGGCACAGCTTAAACAGCAGGGCAGAAGCGTATTTTTTAGCTCGCATGTGCTGGTTGATGTGGATGAACTGGCGGACAATATGGCGGTATTGCATCAGGGTAGAATTTTATTTACCGGTAGTCCCGCAGATTTTAAACGCAACTATCACAGTGAAGATCTTGAGCAGGCCTACATGAATTGTATTGAAAATGAATAGCCATTTTATTTCGTGAGAGTTCCGCATTGCTATATCTCAATATGTAGTTCCTTTATTTTTCGAGTCAGTGTATTTCTGCCCCAGCCAAGTAATTTAGCCGCGTCATTTTTTCTACCGCCCGTTTTCTGTAATGCAGAATGGATTAAAATTTCTTCTACAGAGGAGATAATGTCGCCCGCAATATTGCTTTGCCCACCGAGTAATTGCTGTTGTAGCGTTGTTGCTAGCGCCTGTTTCCAGTCCCCATGAGTACTTTCACTGCGGGTATTTGTCGCATTGTTCAGTAATTCATCGGGCAGGTCGGATAACTGGATAGTATGGCCTGAAGTCATTACCGCCAGCCAGTGGCAGGTATTTTCTATCTGTCGTACATTACCCGGCCAGTCCAGCGATGAAAGATAATTTACTACCTCTGGCTGTAACTGTTTGGGTTCTACACCAAGTTCTTCCACGGCGCGTTGCAGGAATAGCTGCAGCAGGGCGGGAATATCTTCTCTGCGCTCACGCAGTGGGGGTAATTGAATGCGAATAACATTAAGGCGATGAAACAGATCCTCACGAAACAGCCCCAGTTTGACTCGTTCTTCCAGATCCTGATGCGTTGCTGCGATAACCCGGACGTTAACCTTAACCGAGGTGTGGCCGCCAACGCGGTAAAAAACGCCATCGGCAAGTACACGTAACAGACGGGTTTGCAGTTCCGCTGGCATATCTCCAATCTCATCCAGAAATAGCGTGCCGCCATCGGCTTGTTCGAAGCGGCCCTTGCGTTGCGATTGAGCGCCGGTGAAAGAGCCTTTTTCATGGCCAAACAGTTCTGATTCAAGTAATTCTTTGGGAATAGCCGCAGTATTAATGGCAATAAAGTCTGCATCGGTGCGCGGGCTGTGTTTATGCAGGGATTTTGCGACCAGTTCTTTGCCAGTGCCTGATTCGCCGGTAATTAATACACTGATAATCGAATTGGAAAGGCGACCGATACTGCGAAATACTGCCTGCATGGCGGGTGCTTCACCAATAATTTCAGGTAGATTTCCTGTCGGGCGGGTTTCGACCAGTTGCTGATGCCGATTGCAGGCGCGCTGCACAATTGTTACCGCTTCATCAATATCAAACGGTTTGGGCAGGTACTCGAAAGCGCCTCCCTGATAGGCGGATACGGCGCTATCAAGATCAGTGATGGCGGTCATAATAATAACCGGTAAATCGGGGTATTGTTGCGTTGCCCGTTCAAGTAATTCAAGGCCATCCATGCCGGGCATGCGAATATCGGAAATAATTACATCCGGTTCATTCTGTTTCAGTTTTTCGAATATGTTATCGGCGTTGCTAAAGCTGCTCACTTGAAAACTGGCATCGGTGAGTGCCTTTTCCAGTACCCAGCGAATCGAATCATCATCATCAATTATCCAGATATTTCCCTGTTTAGTCATATTTTTCTCCATTGTGGTGTTGTATTGGCAAGAGCAGGGTAAAGGTGGTTTTCCCCGGCCTGCTGTCGAATTCGATTAAGCCGTGATGTTGTTGTATTAGTGATTGTGCAATAGAAAGGCCCAGTCCAGTTCCTTCCGCGCGGCCGGTAATCATGGGCAGGAAAATTTTTTCCTGCAGGGAAGTATCTACACCGCTACCATTGTCAGTAATTTCAATTGAGGCAACCAGTGGATAGGTTTTTGTACCAATACTACAGTTGCGACGTGAGCGGGTTTTAAAAATAATTTCACCGCTATGCGCGATGGCAGCAACTGCATTCTGGGTAATATTTAAAATAGACTGTATCAGCATGGTTTCATCGGCTTTAATATCAGGAATACTGGGGTCGTAGTCACTGAGTATGCTAATGGATTTACTGTGTTTACTGTCGGTCTCTTCTATTTCTACGTTCACTAGCTGGCGCACGTGTTCGATAACCTTGTGGATGTTTACCTGTGTTTTCTTTGGCACTTCTCTGGGGCCAACCATACGATCTACCAGATTTTTAAGCCGGTCGGCTTCGGTAATGATAATTTGTGTAAAGATCCGGTTTTTTTCATTGAGTTCACGTTCCAGTAGTTGAGCGGCACCACGTAAACCGCCGAGCGGGTTTTTTATTTCATGTGCCAGACCACGAATTAATGATTTACTGGCCTCGTGTTGATTTAGCAGGGCTTCTTCCTGCGAATGTTTGTGTAGGTGGTTTCGTTGTGAAAATTCAAGTAACAGGAGTTGGCCGTGGTTTCTGTTTTCCAGCGGAGAAACCGAGTAATCAACGTCGATAATAGTATTGTTATGAATATGTAGCTGTGCTTCATAGACACGAAAAGGGTGGCTGGAGGCCAGTGAGCTTTCCAGACGATCGAAAAGTTCGTGTTCATTAATAATAAGGTGGGAGATACTATGTTTGACTGCCCTGTTACGGCTGAAATGAAACAGCATTTCAGCCGATGGATTCATGTGTTCAATCATTAGCTGTTCACCAATTACCATAATTGCCGTGTGCAAATTATCGAAAATAGTTTGTAAAAATTGGTTGTCGCTATTCATGAATACCCTCCTCATACATAAAGCAAAAATCATACCAGTTAAGCCTATTATGAAAAATGATATTAAATAGTAAAATATGATCGTAGAAACAGTAAGCTACTGTTATATTTCAAAAATATAAGCAGGGAGAGAATATTGTAAGTGAACCGTCCGCCCAGGGCTGAAAGTATAGCGCACCATCGTGGTGCGATCTAGTCCGTGACGATCACTGTATTTTATGCCTTACTGGAATTTGTTCCTGCCTGGACTCATGCCCGTTGCCATCGGTGTGGATGAGGGAAGGGGGTGTTTCAGGCTTTGGTGTGCTTAGGTATTATTGATGTGCGTTGAATGTAGATGATGATTACCTTGCTGCGTTTGACGATCCGGCCATGTTTATTACGTATCATCGCTTGTAGTTTATGTTCACCACGGTCAATATAACCTAGCTGTATGGTTGCATTGGGGCTTCTTCTTACCACCGCTTTTCCATCAATAAGTAATTGAAAATAATCCCCGTTTTTTGCATTAAGTGCGGGTTTGGAGGCCAGTTTTACGTTTAGCCTGGTGCCGTTCCAGATAGTTTGCTTGTTTTTTGGGGATGAAATTTGCAGATATATATATTTCGTCTCCCTGGCAGCCTTATCCTTTTCATCTTTGACTTTTTTATCTTCGGCTTTTTCAGCTGCTGTTGGTGCGTTTTTTATTGCCGCTGGCGGCATTTCCGGTTCATTGACAACAGTAATAGGGGGCAGCGTTATTTCCTTTGCGTTAACAAAGGGTTTGTCTGAATAAGTAACATTACCCTCTTTATCAACCCCTTTGTATAACGCAGCCTGGAGGGTAAATGAGTATAACAGGAGAAGGCAGGTGAAAATTATTTTCATGAGGCAAGCATAGCCTTTGCCTTTGGTCAGTGCAACAGTATTCTTTTCATCTATCCCGTTAGTAACTTATTAATATGGCTTGCCAGGTAGAAAATTATTTCAGTGGATGACGTTAAACGGTAAAAATCAGGGAATAAAAAAGCCCTGACGGTACAGGGCTTTTTAGCATAAAGGGTAATCTTATCCCACTCACCATCGCTGCTGATGAGTGGGGGAAGAGGCTTTATACGCTGTAGTACATATCAAATTCACAGGGGTGTGTCGACATGCGCAGGCGCTGTACTTCTGCACTTTTCAGTTCGATATAACCATCAATCATGTCATCATCGAAGACACCGCCTTCTGTCAGGAAGGCGCGGTCGGCATCCAGTGCTGCCAGTGCTTCATCAAATGAAACAGCGACCTGTGGAATTTTTGCTTCTTCTTCAGGAGGCAGGTCATACAGGTCTTTGCTTGCGGCTTCACCGGGATCAATTTTATTTTTGATACCGTCAAGGCCAGCCATCAGCATGGCGGCAAAGCACAGATAAGGGTTTGCTGTGTTATCGCCAAAGCGGACTTCGATACGGCAACCTTTCGGGCTGGATACAAAAGGAATACGGATGGAAGCTGAACGGTTGCGGGCAGAGTAGGCCAGCATAACCGGGGCTTCAAAACCCGGAACCAGGCGTTTGTAGCTGTTCGTTGAAGCGTTAGCAAAAGCATTAAGGGTTTTTGCGTGTTTGATAATGCCGCCGATGTAATATAAAGCCGTTTGTGACATGCCGCCGTAGAGGTCACCAGCGAACAGGTTTTTACCATCCTTAAAAATAGACTGGTGTACATGCATGCCGTTACCGTTATCACCCACTAATGGTTTGGGCATAAAGGTTGCTGTTTTCCCATAGGCTTGAGCAACATTGTGGACCACATATTTGAAGATTTGCACTTCATCTGCTTTACGTACCAGGGTGTTAAATATAGCACCAATTTCACATTGGCCGGCGGTGCCTACTTCATGGTGATGAACTTCGGTTTTAGCGCCCATTTCATCCATAACCAGACACATTTGTGAACGCATATCCTGTAGGGAATCGACAGGGGGAACCGGGAAGTAACCACCTTTAATACCGGGGCGATGACCCATATTGCCGCCATCAAAGCTTTCATTGGATGACCACGCGGCTTCTTCAGAACTCACCTTGTAGGAAACTTCGCCCATGGTGTTCTGCCACTGTACGCTATCGAAGATAAAGAATTCGTTTTCCGGACCGAAATAGGATGCATCGCCGATACCACTGGATTTCAGGTAGGCTTCGGCGCGTTTAGCGATGGAACGAGGGTCGCGGTTATACCCCTGCATGTCAGAAGGCTCAATAATGTCACAGCGCAGGTTCATGGTTACTTCTTCACAGAAGGGATCAATAACCTGTGAGTCACAGTCCGGCATCAGGATCATGTCGGAGGCATTAATGCCTTTCCATCCCGAAATGGAAGACCCGTCAAACATTTTACCGTTTTCAAGCTCACCTTCATCAATGGTACCAGAGGGTACGGAAACATGCTGCTCCTTACCCTGGGTATCGGTAAAACGGAAATCGACAAATTTAACGTCTTTTTCCTTAATCATATTTAGAACGTCACTTGCAGACATTTTATAAACCTCTTTCTTCTAATGTAATTTATGCGATAAAACCCACCCAGTATATCTACCTTAATCAGGCAGGGTGGAACGTAACGATGTTTTGCGCCAGTAGCATCAAGGTACCGGTGAAGCATCCTGAATCAGGCAGCCTCAGACATGACAGCCGACTTTACCATAAACATGGTTTTGCATGAAACGTGCCAATGAATAAAGCCCGGTTTTACAGGGGATATCTGCTGCTGATAGTAAAATAGCTGCACTATTATGGTGCGTATTGGAATAAATGCACTATTTTTGTGCGGATAGTTAGCTACTGTGTGTCACGGGCTTAACGGAAGTTAAGGTAGCACTCACCAACACAGGGTAGAGTATGACACGATTCTTCATAGGCCTGTCTGATAATTCCGGTCTCTTCCAGCGTTTTTAATCTATCAATAGGATAAGTGGCTTCAATATCAATATGGCCACTGAGATAATGCAATGTAATATCATGAACCGGGCTTAATATGCCCGAATGCTGCCATTCACTGAATAATGCTTCGACCAGTTCCTTACGTAAAGGCAGGTTTGAGCAGCTTGCTGTTTTTTCATCATCTTCCGGGTCGATATGTACGGTAACATCATTAATTTCTTCAAAGGTCTGCTTGATTCTGTTTTCTACCCTTTCTGAAATATGATGACCTTCGGAGACACTGAGTTTCGGGGAAACCTGAATATGAACATCGACCAGTGCATGCTGACCCATGCGCCGACTGCGTAACAGGTGCAGTTGTTTTACGTCTTCAACGGAGAGGATTGTCCGTTTGATCTGTTCGATAATCTCCGGCTCCAGAGCGGTATCAACCAGCTCCTGTATCCCCTGACGCGTCAGGTCAATTCCAATTTTGGCAATCATAAAGGCAACCAGCAGGGCAGCGATAATGTCGAGCAGTGGATAGCCATAATAGGTGCCACCGATACCGATAAAAACAATAATGGAAGAGATGGCATCACTGCGATGGTGCCAGGCATTGGCTTCCAGCATTCTGGATTTGATCCGAACCGAAACCCGCATGGTAGCGTGGTAGAGAACCTCTTTACTGATAATGGACAACCCGGCGATAAAAAGGGTATATAACAGGGGTCGTTGCGGGATAACTTCCTGATTCAGACGGCTGATTGCCTCCAGACCAATACCCGCAGCCACGCCGATTAGCAGCAGTCCCAGTCCCACTGTTGCCAGCGTTTCATAGCGGGCGTGGCCGTATGGGTGGTCTTCGTCGGCATCAACGCCAGCGTGTTTTGCGGCGAGCAATACCATACCGTCACTGACCAGATCAGACAGCGAATGGAAGCCATCGGCAAGCAGTGCCTGAGAATGGCCAAAAATGCCGCCAGTAATTTTAATGGCGGATAAAATCAGATTAATAACAACACCCCAGAGAGTAATCCCACTGGTGTCGTGTTTACGTTGTTCGGCTGTTAATGGCATAAGAAATTCAGTTAGCGCTACACTATTTCGGTGTAATCATACCATGATGTAACGCTTTTCAGTCTCCAGCGTTTGATTCCCTGCCGCTTGCTGTGAAAAGATAGTGTGTAAGGTCATAAAGAGAAAAAACAGGTCGTGAAAAACGCAAAGTACGCGAAAAGGGGGGGTATTCGGGCAGAATGTGGCTTAGGGTGATGGTGGGGAGGAAAAATTTTCTCTGCTATTAAAGTTGCTGAAAGTTCGTTCTTCAGAAAAGTGGATAACGCCGGGTTGTAACGAGTTAATCCATCGCATTAATCTTAATTCTCCCTGATCCAGTGCCGATTCGATTGAGGCATGAAGTGAGCGTTGGAGAAGAAAAACCGGCTGTAACCTTGCGCCGGATGCTGCAATATAAATTTTTCTGTTGTCATCAGCGGCGGCCAGTCGATGAAAAACAGCGGTGGTTAAAAAAGGCATATCACAGGGAACGACAAAGACCCAGTCCTGTTTACAATGTGCCAGGGTTGCATGTAAACCTGCCAGTGGCCCCTGATACCCTGCGGTAGTATCACTGATTACCTGATCGGCATATTGTTTATAGATCTCAATATTACGATTAGCGCTGATGATAATCTCATTTGTTTGCGGTTTCACCGCAGCAATCACATGGCTAATCAATTTTTTATGGTTATATTCAAGCAGGCCCTTGTCCTGTCCGCCTACACGCCTGCCCTGGCCACCAGCAAGAATAATGCAGCTAAATTTATGCCGGTTTGATGTCATGCAAAAAAATAAATTAACCAGCCGATATTTATGATAAATAAAAGACCGCTAAGTGTTTTCCAGAATAGAGCTGGATTAGTTTCCAGCAGGGGGGCGTGATATTTCATAAAGTCGGGGTTGGGGTGCGTCAGATCATAATAAAATTCTGAAAAGGTATCATAACGCAGGCGAAAATCAATTTTTACCGCTTTTTTCAGTGCCCCGTCCAGCCATAAAGGGATCATCGGGTTATGTTGTATTGCGCTGGTGTACTGAATTTTATTGACTGTGCGCCAGTTAAGTTTGCGGCTAAGCTTATCGCCATAAGGTAGTTCACCGGTTAGCATTTCATAGATGATAATACCTAAAGAAAAAATATCTGAACGGTTGCTGCCTTCGGAGCCTAATAAATATTCTGGTGCGGTATAATTTTTTGTACCGAGTAGATCAATGCGCTCTACCGGCGTGCTAATTTCCTCTACGCCGGCAATTTTAACCGAACCAAAATCAATAATTTTTATATTATCCTGTTGCGTTAGCATAATATTCTCCGGCTTCAGATCGCGGTGTAACATTTCCATGCGATGGAATACACGTAGTCCCTGAATAATTTTATTACATAAACGGGTGACTTCGGTAATATCAGGCACCGGATTTTCCTGCATCCACTGGCGCAAGGTTTTACCTTCCAGATATTCCATAATGAAGTATAAAAAATTACGCGGACGTTTTAATTCATAGATGCGTAACACCGAATCACTGTTAATACGTTTACCAGCCCACTCTTCCATATAAAAACGTTCGATATACGCCGGGTCGTCAGAATAATTTACTGACGGCGTTTTCATCATAAACAATTCACCACTGTCTTTATCGCGAACTTTATATAACTGTGATGTTGTGCTGGCATGAATTTCATCGAGAATTTCATAGCCATCAATTGTCATGCCCGGTCCCATAGGGGGTGGGAAAGGTAGACGCGTCAGTTGGTTATAGACTTCATTGGGGTCTTGACTGGGGAGCTGTTCAAGTTGAATAATCTGGCAGGTAACGTTGTCATGGCTGCCGACTTCAAGGGCGTGACCGACAATTTCATCGCTGATGACTTCGATGGATGCAGAAGATTCCAGATGGTTTTTTAGTTGTGCATCGCTAAGGTAGTCATGAACACCATCGGTGGTCATCAGGAAGACATCATCTTGCTGAATACTTACCGTGCGGTAATCAATATCCAGATGGAAGTCGATACCCATAGCACGGCTTAAATAATTTTTTTCATTCGAAATCCATACCCGGTGGTCTTTGGTCAGAATTTCAAAATCACTATGTTTTTTATTATGGGGATGACGGTAACGATAAATTCGTGAGTCACCAATATGAAACAGGTGTGCAGTGGTGGACTTTAAAACAATGGCGCTGAAGGTGGTGACCATGCCGTGCGCCTGGTCTTTATTGCCATTGCTCAGTAACCAGCTGTTAATAGCCGTGAGCACTTTTGCCCCGGATTTTTTAACTGACCAGGTTTCCGGGGTGCTGAAATAATCATTCAGAAAACTTTTGACGCAGTGCTCACTGGCCTCACGCGCATTCGCGCAGCTGCCCATGCCATCAGCAATGGCACAGGCGATGCCTTTGGTCTCTAATGTCGAGTCTTCGGGAATCAGCGCACCATAAAAATCTTCATTACGCTCTTTAATGCCTTTGTTTGAACTCTGGCCGAGTCTGATAGAGAGTTTTTGCGTCATAAATTAGTGACCCTGAGGCAGATAGTCTCAGGATACATCAATCATCTGCACACTGCCATCAGGCATAATCTCTGCCATCTGCCCTTCTGGTTCATCAAGGAACTGGACGGCAATGAGTGTAGTTATTGCCGCCCCGGCAATAACCAGGAAGAAGGTTGATGCACTAACAAAGGAGAATACGGTAAGAAAGGAAACCGCACCAACATTGCCGTATGCGCCTGCCATACCCGCAATCTGGCCGGTCATGCGGCGTTTAACTAACGGCACAATGGCAAAAACCGCCCCTTCTCCGGCCTGCACAAAGAAGGAACAGCCCATGGTTGCTGCGACAGCGAGAAATAATGGCCATTCGGGAGTAATGCTACCGAGTAAAAAATAGCCCACAGCAAGACCGCTGATTAGCAGTGTTAAGCTTTTTTTGCGGCCAAAGCGGTCACTGAAAAAACCACCACTGGGACGTGCGACCAGATTCATAAAAGCATAACCGGATGCGAGCAACCCTGCCTCAACGATGGATAAGTTAAAGGTTTCTTTAAAGAACAGGGGCAGCATGGAGACAACGGCAAGTTCAGAACCAAAGGTAACCAGATAGGCAAGGTCAAGAATGGCAACATTCTTAAATTTATAGCGATGTATTTCTGCGACATTTTCTTTAAACACGTGCGCATTGATGCGCCAGACATGCGAGCTCTGATAAATGTATAAAGCCAGCAGGGTAAGATAAATGACATCAGTAAAAAAAGCATCAATAATAGCCAGATTATCCGGCCCCAGCTTCCATGCCAGAACAGCCAGTGCTGCATACATGGGGATATTCATCAGCAGGTAAAAGAAGAAGTCGCCTTTACTGGTTACTTCCATCGCACCAGTTTTTTTCGGCTTGAAATAGGTAGAGCCTTTTGGTGTATTGCGTGCCAGTCTGTAATAGACAAAAGAGTAAATCAGCGAGATAACACCGGTTGAAGCAACCGCATAACGCCAGCCATTGTCACCCCCATACAGTAGTGCAATGGTGGGCAGGGACAGGGCGGCAGCGGCAGAGCCAAAATTACCCCAGCCACCATAAACACCTTCGGCAATGCCTACCTGTCTGGCGGGGAACCATTCCCCGATCATGCGGATACCGATAACAAAACCAGCACCGACAAAACCCAGTGCAAAACGCGTGGCCAGTAACATTTGATATGAATCGGCCATGGCGAATGCGAAACAGATAAAGCTGGAAACGAAGAGCAGGGCAGAATAAGTAATACGCGGTCCGTATTTGTCTACCAGCATACCGATGATGATGCGTGCCGGAATGGTGAGCGCAACGTTTACAATTAGCAGGGCTTTAAGTTCCTGCTGGCTCAGGCCAAAAGTATGTTGAATAGAGAGCAGTAATGGTGCGTGGTTAAACCAGACAAAAAAGCTGATAAAGAAAGCAATCCAGGTTAAATGCAGAGTGCGGATATTGCCGGAGAATGAAAATAAATTAAGCTTAAGACTGCTTGTGCCCGTGGGTGTCATCGTTAACCTCTTGCTTCGTTGTAAGTGAATACAAGTTAACCATGCAAGCAATATGCCAATATTTTTTTACATATATAACAATAAGTTACATAGGGAAAGTGGGGGAGTTGTTTTTTTTGCACTAAAAAGGGGCAATATCGACTGACCCTGGTGCGGTGTGTTTACCGACCAGACTAGTAATTTAACTGATAAACAAGCGTCTGGGTAAAGGTGCCGTCACCATTATTCTTCGAGGTCATTTCACCACGAATAGTACTGAATTTACCGGTGCCACCAACGATAGCAATGGCTGAAGTGCCTTTATCAAACTCCCTGCCTGCAACCTGTATGGTGCCGTGCTTAAAACTCAGGGTCCACTGGCACTGGAAACTCTCGCCAGGGCGGGTGCGGATACAACTGCCGCTATTATTACCAATGGGCTGGTGTTTCCGATTTAACAGTGGCTGATCAAAAACCAGTATGTCGCCAGCCTGATCCGGCTTAGTACCTGCCCTGATAAAAGTAGCTGGATGGGTGCGGGCATCAGCGATGGTTACCAGCGTATGTTTGGTTTGATTCGTGCAGGATACAGAGAAAAGCGCGGTGGTTAGTAAGGCGGCAGTGAATAACCTGGGAGCGCCGGAATGAGATGAAATTTTCATCACCTGTGACCTGTGGAGAAAAATAGTTCAGAGGCAGCTTAACAGGTAGAGAAGGAGAATAAAAATTTACTCCAGTAAAATACCACTGGGCAGGGCCTTTTGCTGCTCGATAGCTGCCTGTGCACGCAGGCTGTTAAGTACCTGCTCCAGCACAGTGGAATCGCTACGACGTGAATACACCATATAGGTGGGTAATTTAAACTGTGGACTGTTTGGCATATGAAATAATTGCCCGGCATGAATGAGTGGTTCGGCCATACGCACTGGTACAAAACAGGAGCCGCCATTACTCACAATTATCTGTACGCCCAGCCAGCCGATATTAACAACCTGTGCGGGTCGTTCCAGGTCGGGGTAGTTGCTACTATGCTGTGCATAGAATGCCGGGCCCCAGTCGACGTAAATATAATCTTCTGCGGGCCAGGGTTTATCGGGATCGGTGGTGAGTAATACCAGCGTTTCATCAAACAGGTGCTGTACATGAATGCCCGAGCTATGTTGCGGTGTGTACATCAGTGCTACATCCATGGTGCCTTCAATCACGCGACGCATCAGGTCTTCTTCAAAACCAATTTCACTACGAATTGAAATATCTGATGAAGTGCGTCGCATTTCACCAACCCAGTTAGGCAGAAAGACTTCCCATAAGGCAATCCGTGCGCCGACAGTAATACTGGCACGATAACGACTGGGCAGGCCGACATCGTGGCGCGCCTGTTCCAGGGTTAATACAAATGCTTTTGCATGATGAATAAAGCGTTTTCCTGCGGGGGTTAGTGTTGCGCCCGATCGGTTGCGCACGAACAGATTCGCGCCCAGAAATGATTCAAGCCCCTGAATGCGGCTGCTCACCGTGGATTGAGTGACGTACAGGCGTTTGGCCGCCTCAAGAAAGCTGCCATTGGCGGCAACGGCAAGAAATGTTTTGACCTGATTCATATCCATGGTTTTAATATCGGATATTTCGATACTAATGTCAAATAAAAATCGTTTGCCTTATATCAACTAAGTCTTATATACTGTGTGAATCAATTTACTAAATAATCCATTTATTATTTAATATAAGGCGCAAGCGTTATGATTTGTATTAATGTTACGATGAAATTCAGTGGCTTACCACTAAAGCGTACACCTGTTGAATTATTATTAGATGAAAATAACCGCTCTATCGGACCAACTCCCACCGATCGTACCGGTAAGGTGTGTTTTGATGAACCACCGACGAGTGGCAAGGTTTTTGTTGCGGGTGTGGAGCGCTATCAGGGTCGACTGGATGGTGAGATAAATATTGAGTTACGAAATCTGACTGAAATGGGTCATAGTTCGGAAGGGTCGGCTAATGGTGAAGCCTCCGGTAATACCGCCTACCCTGATATGATTACTCGCCAGATTATGGTAAATGGTGAAGAAATATTAACTGACAGCGAGGGTTATCTGGTTGACCCCAGTGACTGGAGTGAGGAGTTTGCCCGTCAGTTGGCTGAGCATGAAAACCTGCAACTAAAGCAGGAGCACTGGGAAGTTATACGTTACCAGCGTGACTGCTACGCAAAACATGGAGAGCAGGCCTCGGTACGCGACATGATTAAACATTTTCGTAAACTATGGGGTTGCGATAGAGGCTGCAATCATTATTTACATAACTTATTTCCACAGGGTGGCCCACAGAAACAGGGTAATCGACTGGGTGGTTTATTGCGTACTAAAGGTGAGCATTAGAACCCTGATACATTTCAATTATCTGGTGTTATCTTGCGCATCAGGTTGTATGAGAATCATTATTCTGGAGAAAAGAAAATGAGTATTCCGGCTTTAAGAGATGATGAAAGCTATTTAATTAACCCTGATGACTGGACTCAGGTTATAGCCAGTGAACTGGCGAAAGAAGAAGATATTGAACTGAACGATGCATACTGGGTAATACTGGATTTTATGCGGGAGTATTATAATGAGCATAAAGTTGCTCCCGATGTTCGCCACGTTACCGGCTACCTGTCGACCGAAAGGGGATATGATAAAAAGCAGGCCAAGAAGCAGCTTTTTGAACTTTTCCCGTATGGATACGTGAAACAGGCATGCAAAATAGCAGGGATGAAAAGACCGCGTGGATGGAGTTCTGGTTGATACAACCGATATACCCGGATTCATTGGTTAATCACTCCCTGTTGAGTGTAACGCAATAATCCTGTGAATATTTATGACCCGCTTTTCACCCACAGGGTGAATCCGCTACATGGTAAGCCGCACCTTTCTGAGGAACCTCTGTCAGAGGTTTCCTAATAGTACATGGTCACACTACGCCACTGGAATAGAATAACTATTCCAGTGGCAAGTCTTGCCCTGCGCCATCAAAAATGCGCACGCGCTTTGCGCAACGGGTTATTTCAAGATAAAACAATTTCAGGATAACACAGGATTAAAATAACGTGCGGTTTATCGCAGCGTTACACTTACTAACAGGATGGATAAAAAGGATACTTATTGTTAAAGACCGTCAGCCGCAGGGATGCGGGTGTCGAGTTTACGTGGATGTATTGACAGCGTGTTTTGAACAATAGGTATCCTTTTTATCCGTTTCAGTAATACGTCTATAACAATAAAGGTCATTTAATGAATTTTTTAAATATAATTGGTTTTAGTCACAATAAAGTTAATTATCGGGAAAATATAATTGCTACCGTTGGTGGTTTTTTAGGTATATTTGCCATTTTCATGACAAGTTACTGGCTGCTTGACCCCAGAGTAGCTGTTTTCATTGTGCCAT
>CAYXNL010000046.1:0-17248 GCA_964466455.1 uncultured Thiotrichaceae bacterium | reverse complement strand
TTTACTGTACTGATTTACTATAATTACCGAGGTCAATATGCAAGTTTCAGTTGAAGCGGGTGAAGGTCTTGAACGTAAACTAACCGTTCAGATTCCTGCAGAAACCGTTGAGATGGAAGTTAGTAACCGTCTGAATTCATTAAAAAATACCGTTCGTATAGATGGTTTTCGCCCGGGCAAGGTACCAATGAGGGTGATCAGGCAACAATACTCCAGCAGGGTGTTGCATGATGTGGCCGGTGAATTAATGCAAAGTACTTTTCAGCAGGCAATGACGCAGGAAAACTTACAGCCAGCCGGAGAACCGGTTATCTCTGCCAAAGAGATAAATCTTGGCCAGGAAATGGAATATACTGCAACATTCGAAATATACCCTGTGGTTGAGCTGGCGCCAGTAGCTGACATCAGTATTGAAAAACAAACCGCCGTTGTTGAAGAAAGTGACATCGATACAATGATAGAAACGTTACGTAAACAACGGATGAACTGGGATATTGTTGATCGTGTTTCTGAAGATGGAGACCGGGTAACTGTCGATTTTAATGGCACGGTTGACGGACAGGTTTTTGAGGGTGGAAATGGTAACGATATGCCTGTTGTGCTTGGTTCCAATAATATGATTCCTGGTTTTGAGGGTAATCTTAAAGGTCTGTCTGTTGCGGATAAAACCACATTTACTGTGCCTTTTCCGGATGATTATGCAGCAAAAGATCTGGCTGGAAAAAATGCGGAATTTAATATAACGGTAAAAAAAGTTGAAGCTCCCGAATTGCCTGAGGTAAATGAGGATTTTGCAAAGACTTTTGGTGTCGAAGATGGTAGTGTCGAGGCCTTACGTAAGGAAATTCGTGGCAATATGGAACGTGAACTTGACAAAACGTTACGTGCTGATACAAAAAATAGAGTAATGGATGCACTGCTGATATCAAACCCCGTTGATGTGCCGTTAGCTATCGTACAAAAAGAGGCTGAAACGTTAAAGCAGCAGTCGGAAGCGGATCAACCCGGTGCCGGTCAGTCGGTTGACAACTACATGGGTGACGCAAAGCGTCGTGTTCGACTGGGTATTCTACTGGCCGAGGTGGCAAAAATAGCTGCCCTGCAGATTGATCCGTCCAAAGTACAGGAACGTGTTGCAGAAATGGCAAGAGATTATGAAGACCCCGATGAATTTACCCGTTACTATGCCAGTAATCCACAATTATTACGCGGTGTGGAGACGTTGGTTATGGAAGATATGGTTGTAGACTGGATTGTTGAACAGGTGCAGGTGAATGAAAAGGCAACTTCCTTTGATACACTAATGAATCCGGTATCTTCTTGATTACATTATTTTTTAGTGGTTTTTACTGTGCAAATATCATATAGAATAGTCAGGTACAGAATTTATGAGTAAATTTATTCATCCCTCCACACTCTGTGCGCCGGGCGTACAAGGCGATTCCTCGTCAATAGAAGCATTGAATCTGGTTCCTATGGTTGTCGAGCAGACCTCTCGTGGTGAACGTTCATACGATATTTATTCACGGTTGTTAAAGGAGCGTGTAATCTTTATTGTCGGTCAGATTGAAGATCATATGGCCAATCTGGTTGTTGCGCAGTTATTATTTCTAGAGTCTGAAAATCCCGATAAGGACATTTCTATTTATATTAATTCACCGGGTGGTTCGGTAACCGCTGGTCTGGCTATTTACGATACCATGCAGTTTATAAAATCACATATCAGTACCCTGTGTATTGGTCAGGCGGCCAGCATGGGCGCTTTTTTACTGTCTGCTGGCGAGAAAGGTAAGCGTTATTCCCTGCCACACTCACGTATTATGATCCATCAGCCCGCTGGTGGCTTCCAGGGACAGGCATCTGATATTGACATTCATGCACGTGAAATACTGAAAATCCGCGAGCAGTTAAATCAGATGCTTGCCCATCATACCGGACAGACCATCGAAAAGATTGCCGATGATACAGAACGTGATAATTTCATGGGTGCGGATGAGGCGGTAGAATATGGTATGATTGACGAGGTGCTGCAGCAGCGTTAGATTGGATCGTGTTAGATTAAATCGCGTTAGATTAAACAAAACAGGCTGGTTAATCACCGGGATGCTGATATTTATGAACGGAACCAGGCAGGACACAGGGCAGTGTATTTAAAACAGGATGCTTCTCCCTCGTTTTGCTGAAAATTTGTAATTTTCTGTCAAAAAAACACATAAATTTTCCCCTGAAAAGCGCACGAATTTTATTCATGCGCTATGGTCTAAGATAACTGATTTTAATTTTTCACTTGCAAGATTGCGTACGAATTGGCAAGGTAGCGGTGTGCGGAAGTTTGAGAGATATTTATATGAGTGACGATAAAAAACCAACAGGTAACGATTCGGAAAAACTGTTGTACTGTTCTTTCTGTGGAAAGAGTCAGCATGAGGTAAAAAAACTGATTGCTGGTCCATCGGTTTATGTGTGTGATGAATGTGTCGAATTGTGTAATGACATTATTCTTGAAGAACTGGAGGATGAGTCCAGTGCAGCCGTTAAAAAATTACCTACTCCTAGAGAAATCAATGGCATACTGGATGATTATGTGATCGGTCAGGTACGTGCCAAGAAAATTTTATCGGTTGCCGTCTACAACCATTACAAACGTCTTGAAGTAAAGCATAAAAAAGACGATATTGAGTTGTCTAAAAGTAATATTCTGATGATCGGCCCTACCGGCTCTGGCAAGACCCTGCTGGCGGAAACACTGGCACGTCTGCTTGATGTCCCGTTTACTATTGCTGATGCCACAACGCTGACGGAAGCAGGTTATGTGGGAGAGGATGTTGAGAATATTATTCAGAAATTACTGCAGAAATGTGATTATGATGTCGAAAAAGCTCAGACTGGCATCGTCTATATTGATGAAATTGACAAAATATCCAGAAAATCAGATAACCCCTCCATTACTCGTGATGTATCCGGGGAAGGGGTGCAACAGGCTCTATTGAAGCTGATTGAAGGAACTGTTGCCTCGGTGCCGCCGCAGGGCGGGCGTAAACATCCCCAGCAGGAATTTTTGCAGGTCGATACAGGAAATATATTATTTATTTGTGGCGGTGCATTTGCCGGTTTGGATAAAGTTATTCGTAATCGGTCCGAAAAGAGTGGTATAGGCTTTGGTGCTGAGGTTCGCTCGAAAGATGAAGAGCGAAAAGCCAGTGATATCGTGAATGACCTGGAAGCGGACGATTTAATTACCTATGGTCTGATTCCTGAATTTGTCGGACGCTTACCGGTGGTGGCGACATTGGAGGAACTTGATGAAGAGGCACTGGTTACTATTCTTACGGAACCGAAAAACGCCTTAACCAAGCAATACCGTAAAATGATTGAAATGGAAGGCAGTGAGCTTGAAATCCGTGAAGAGGCATTACATGCCATTGCCAGAAAAGCCATGGATCGCAAAACAGGTGCACGGGGATTACGCACTATACTTGAGTTTATTTTACTTGATACGATGTATGAATTACCTTCGCAGGATAGCGTGTCGAAAGTAGTGATTGATGAAGCCGTTGTTGAAGGAAATAAGCAGCCCTATATGGTTTATGAGGGTGGCGAACCACAACAACTGGCAAATAAAAAATAAAAAAGCATCATTGAATGATATCAGGAAAGTTGTAAGCTTTATTTTTGTTGTGCCTTGAAAAGCACAGTGGTTGGCTCCACTGATAGGAAAAGGTTGCGCGTAAGCATACGGGTGACATGCATCTTATAAATTAGGGGAAGTTATGGCCAGTTCAAATGACCAGAATCCAGTTCTATTAAACGATTCAACGGATGTTCCAGTATTACCACTTAGAGATGTTGTGGTCTATCCGCACATGGTAATTCCGCTATTTGTTGGACGTGAAAAATCCATTCATGCACTTGATTCTGCGATGCAGGCAAATAAGCAGATTCTACTGGTTGCGCAGAAAAGTGCAGAAATAGATGATCCAGCCATAAAAGATGTCCATGAAGTTGGAACACTTGCAACGATATTACAGTTACTGAAATTACCTGATGGCACAATCAAGGTGCTGGTCGAAGGTGTACAGCGTGCACACCTCCAGGATATGAATGATAACGGTCAATTTTTTGTTGCGGGTTATATTTCGGTGGATGATGTGACCACAACCAGTGCGCAGGAACTGGATATTCTCTCCCGCTCCACACTGGGTGTATTCGATCAGTATGTAAAATTAAATAAAAAAGTTCCGGCAGAAATTCTGACCTCATTGGCCGGGATTGATGATCCATCTCGGCTGGCAGATACGATTGCTGCGCATATGTCGTTGAAACTGGATGAAAAACAGAAGTTGCTTGAAATTCCCGACATTCAGCAACGACTGGAATATATTATGAAGCTTATCGATAGTGAAATTGATATGCTTCAGATAGAAAAGCGCATTCGTGGTCGCGTTAAACAGCAAATGGAGAAAAGCCAGCGTGAGTACTATTTGAATGAGCAGATGAAAGCCATTCAGAAGGAGCTGGGCGATATGGAAGATGTGCCCAATGAGATTGACGACCTGCAACAGCGTATTGAAAAGTCCGGGATGAGTAAGGAGGCTCGGAAAAAGGCAGAAAGTGAGTTAAATAAATTAAAAATGATGTCACCGATGTCTGCGGAAGCGACAGTGGTAAGAAATTATATTGACTGGCTGGTTGATTGCCCATGGAAGAGAAGATCAAAAATACGTCATGATCTTTCAGCAGCAGAAAAAGTGTTGAATGATGACCACTATGGCCTGGATAAGGTGAAGGAAAGAATTCTGGAATACCTTGCCGTACAGCAGCGAGTGAAAAAATTAAAAGGTCCGATTCTCTGCCTGGTGGGTCCGCCGGGAGTAGGAAAAACTTCCCTTGGGCGTTCGATTGCAAGAGCAACAAATCGTAAATATACCCGTATGGCATTGGGTGGGGTGCGTGATGAATCGGAAATTCGTGGTCATCGCCGCACCTATATTGGTTCATTGCCGGGTAAAATCATCCAGAATTTGAGTAAGGTGGGTACTCGAAACCCATTATTTTTACTTGATGAAATTGATAAAATGGCAGCAGATTTTCGTGGCGATCCAGCCTCGGCATTACTGGAAGTGCTGGATCCGGAACAGAATCATACCTTTGCTGACCATTACCTTGAGGTGGATTTTGATTTATCGGATGTCATGTTCGTTGCGACAGCGAATAGCATGAATATTCCAGGGCCATTATTGGACAGAATGGAAGTAATACGGCTACCGGGATATACCGAGGATGAAAAAGTTGAAATTGCCAAAAATTATCTGTTACCGAAACAGAAGGAAAATAATGGTCTGAAAGAGGGTGAGCTGGAATTAGGTGACGATGCACTCAGGGATATTGTACGTTATTATACCCGCGAGGCTGGTGTTCGTGGTATCGAACGCGAAATTGCCAAGATCTGCCGTAAGGTGGTGAAGGGAGTCGTTTTAGAAGGGAAAAAGGCAGCTAAGGTAACCGCAAAAGTAGATACTGAAAATCTTGAAAAATATCTGGGCGTAAGACGTTTCCGTTATGGTGTCGTCGAAGAAAATAACCAGATTGGACAGGTTAATGGTCTTGCCTGGACAGAGGTTGGTGGCGAATTGCTTACCATTGAAGCGGCTGTTATGGCAGGCAAAGGTAAATTTTCCTATACCGGCCAGCTGGGTGATGTTATGCAGGAATCCATTCAGGCAGCTATGACCGTTATTCGCAGTCGCGCCTCGTCGTTGGGCCTGAAAGCAGACTTTCAGGAAAGCATTGATATTCACGTGCATGTACCGGAAGGAGCGACCCCGAAAGACGGACCCAGTGCCGGTGTTGGTATGTGCACTGCACTGGCTTCGGCAATCACTCGGATCCCGGTTAATGCCAACGTTGCAATGACAGGTGAAATTACATTACGTGGTGAAATTCTGCCTATTGGTGGACTAAAAGAAAAATTACTGGCGGCTCATCGCGCGGGCATAACTACGGTGCTGATTCCACAGGAAAATGAAAAAGATCTGGTGGAAATACCTAAAAATATTTTAAATAAACTGGATATGAAACCCGTGCGATGGATTGATGAAGTACTTGAACTGGCACTAACAAAGTTACCTATACCGCTTGATGAAGGTGAAGTCGCTACCGAAAAAACCTCAACAGCTTCACCAAAGCAAAAAAAAGCAGGGAGTGGGTTAAGGCGTCACTAATCAGGTTGCTGTAAATGGGGGTATTTCAGGCTCTGTGGCGGGTTACTGGTTTTATTTTTATAGAGCAAATACATTTTTTTGGATGTATTTGCTTTTTTATTGATAAAAGGGCTGTAAATAAAGACGGTTTTATGCGAATATCTGCCCACACGAAAAGTGGGCAGTACCGGCTGGTTCGGGTATTAACGAATCCAGCGTTAACATAGTAATAGATGATTACCGGTTTATTATTGAATCGTACTGAACCAAAAAAAATAAATTTCTATTACGCCTTCTTCTTTTTTTAACATCTACAATGGGAAAATAATTAATGAATAAAACTGAATTAACTGATGCTGTTGCAGAAGCAGCACAAATAACAAAAGCAGATGCTGCTAAAGCGCTTGATGCCGTTTTAAGCTCTATTTCTAATGTGTTAGCCGGCGGTGACCAGGTAAGTTTAATTGGTTTTGGCACCTTCCTGGTTCGTGACAGAGCGGCACGTACCGGTCGTAACCCACAGACAGGTGCGGAAATAAAAATACCGGCAGCAAAAGTTCCTGCATTTAAGCCTGGTAAAGCATTAAAAGATGCCGTAAACTAGCGCGCTTTCCAGCCGGGGTGCTTAGCTCAGCTGGTAGAGCGTCGCCCTTACAAGGCGAATGTCGGGGGTTCGACTCCCTCAGCACCCACCAAAATGGAGCGGTAGTTCAGCTGGTTAGAATACCGGCCTGTCACGCCGGGGGTCGCGGGTTCGAATCCCGTCCGCTCCGCCATATCAGGCAGAATACTGTAACAGATGAGAATAACATTCCTCTGTTGCAGTGCTTCTGTATCTTTACTTATGTATTATTCCATTATCTCATTTTATATTCATAAAATTTATATCGTATTAGCGTACAGCTCTGTGATTTTCGGTATAATTTGCCTAATTAATTATTCGCATACTCAGGGTTAAAGAAATTCTATGTTACAGGCTATTAGTGATCGTATTAAAGGTTGGCTCGGTATATTAATCGTTCTTCTGATCGGCTTGCCTTTTGCTTTATGGGGAATTCAGTCCTACCTTGGTAATGGCGCCGGGCCGGGCTATGCGGCAAAAGTAAATAGTACCAAGATTTCCATGCCGGAATTTGAGTATGCAGTATCACTACAAAAACAGAAATTATTGCAACGATTCAAAGGCAAATTACCGATTACTGATAAAATATTACGTAAGCAGGTACTCAATCAGATGATTAACCGGCGCTTGTTAGAGACGACCAGTTATGATGAAGGTTATCGTATCTCTGATCCATTGCTGGCAGCAAGGATAAGACAGCTATTTTCAGTTAAGGGTAAATTTGATGGTGCGGATATGAAAGCACGACTGGCTGCAGTGGGTAAAACACCCCAACAGTTTGAGGGTGAATTGCGCAATGAGTTACGCATACAGGAATTTCAGACAGCAATCGTTAACTCAACTATCGCCACCAAAACAGAAATAAGCAAACTTGCCAGACTGGAGCGGCAATTACGTGATGTAAGCATTATTACTTTTAATGCGGATAAATTTGCTGGTAACTACAAAGCCTCTGAAGCAGAAATAAAACAGTATTACGATGCTAATAAACAACAGTTTATGAAACCGGAAAGAGTAAAAGTGGATTACGTCGAAATAACCGGTGAAGGTATTGGTAAAAAAATTCATATTAGTGAAGACAAGATTAAATCAATGTATGCAGATTATCTTGCAGGGGTTAAAAACCGGGAACAAAGGCGTACCAGCCATATATTAATTACTGCCGGGCATGATGCAAAAAGTAGAAAAGCAGCAAAAGCAAAAATTATTGCTATTCAAAAATTGCTGGCAAAAGGCGAACCCTTTGCTGAACTGGCAAAAAAATATTCACAGGACCCCGATTCGGCTAAAAAAGGAGGAAACCTGGGCTGGATTTCTGAAGGTGATATGGTGAAGCCGTTTGAAGATGCGCTGTATTCACTTAAAAAAGGCCAGGTTAGTGCCATTGTTAAAACACGGTTTGGTTATCATCTGATCCAGCTAAATGGTATTCGCAAGCAGAAACCAGAACCGCTATCGGCGGAACGTGCCGGGTTTGAAACTGAATTACGTAAGGAGGCGGTCAGTGATAAATTTTATGATATAAGTGAGAAACTGGCTAATAAAGCATATGAAAACCCAGATAGTCTGGATGAACTTGTTGATACCATGCACCTGAAATTACATACATCAGAGTATTTTACCCGCAGTAAAGGAACGGGCATTGCCAGTAATGAAAAAATAAGGAGCACTGCCTATTCCTCTGAGGTACTGAAGCAGGGGCTAAACAGTGATGTTATTCAACTATCGCCAACTGACATTGTGGTGTTGCGAGTTAATCAACACGTAGCTGCATCGGCAATACCCCTTGCTAAAGTAAAATCCGGCATTGGAGCAATACTTGAAACCAGAGCTGGATATAAGAAGGCGCTGGCGACAGCGATGACGGTGAAGAAAAAGATCGAATCCGGTGTTGCTATTGATCAGTTATCAATGAAAGGGATGAAGGTCGATAATCCAGGTAAGGTATCGCGTACTGACTATGCCAGGGTAAAAGATTTTTCATTGCTGGCTACTATTTTTAAAATACCGACTCCCGTTGGTAATAAACCTGCCGTTAGGGAGCAGGATATGACAACGGGTAATGTTGCGTTGATTGTTTTACATAAAATTTTTACGCCTGAAAAAATTTCGAAGGATAAACTAAATGTAATTTACAATGAGCGCAGACGTCAGATTGCGCTTGATGAATTTTCTGCAGTGCTAAAAGAAATCAAATCAAAAGCGAAAATTAATATTAACAAGCGTATCCTGCATTAAGTATCTGTCTAAATAAAAAGTATCTGTTTGAATAAACAGGGCGAGTAATATCATGAATACCCTAATCCGTTAGCGACAAATGCCCGGTATAAAACTGGCACTGCACTGGCAAATTCTTATTGCCTTATGTCTGGCTGTACTGACGGGTCTGGTTTTTAACGCACATTCCCAACTGGCGGGTGTGTCGCTGATGCCGGTTCTGGATTTTTTTGGTAGTTTATTTCTTAATGCGTTAAAAATGTTGATTGTGCCGTTGATAATGGCATCCATTATTACCGGTATGATGAGTCTGCAGGCTGATACGTTAGGCAGGCTTGGCAGCAAAACCATGCTGTATTATATCAGTACCAGTCTGATTGCTATTTTAACCGGTTTACTGGTCGTAAATCTTTTGCATCCGGGAATAATAGATGGTGTACCGGTAAAGCATATGATCGGTTTATCTGCGAATACAACAACGGTACTGGATAAAGTTGGTGGTAAGGGGGCTTCTGATATTGTCGCGGTGTTGCTGCGAATGGTACCGGCAAATATTGTTACCGCCGCTGCAAAGGGTCAGATGCTGGGGTTGATATTTTTTAGTTTGCTTTATGGTTTTTTTCTCTCCCGTCTGACAGGATCTTCGGCTAAAGTTCAGAAAGGTTTCTGGCAGGGGCTGCTGGATATTATGCTGGCAATGACCGGGCTGATTATGCAATTTGCGCCGCTGGGTGTATATGCTCTGGTCGCAAAAGTAATTCTTGTCTCAGGGGTTAATGCGTTTGCACCACTTTCTGTGTTCTTTTTCAGCGTAATACTGGCGCTGGCAATCCATCTGTTTATTTCCCTTCCATTAATCCTGCGTTTTATTGCAGGGGTTTCTCCGGTAAAACATTTTAAAGCAATGGTGCCTGCGTTATTGACTGCTTTTTCAACCAGCTCTTCTTCGGCAACCTTACCGATTACGATGGATAGTGTGGAAAATCGTGCCGGTGTGTCCAACAGGATAACAAGTTTCACCCTGCCATTGGGAGCAACTATAAATATGGATGGTACCGCATTATATGAGTGTGTTGCGGCGATGTTTATTGCACAGGCTTATGGGCTGTCGCTCGACTTTACCACTCAGTTCACCATTGTATTAATTGCTCTGCTTACCTCAATAGGTGTGGCGGGTATTCCTTCTGCCAGTCTGGTTGCCATTACTATTATTCTGTCTGCTATCGGTTTGCCACTGGAAGCAGTCGGGTTGATTCTGGTGGTTGATCGGGTGCTGGATATGTGTCGAACGGCAGTAAATGTGTTCAGTGATTCCTGTGCTGCGGTCACTATTGCCAGAATGGAGGGTGAACAGACCCTGTTGCTCAGAGATACGCCGAGTGATTCATACTAAAGAGAACGGTAAGTGGATGAATTACCCTGTGTGCTCGTGCTCGGTTCGTGCCGTCCCATGGTCGTCTAGTCTGGTTTAGTATGGTGGTCTGATTTGCGTGTTACTCACTTGAGCCCATTAAACCGGCGGTATGATAGCCCGCATCGACATAAACGACCTCACCGGTAATGCCGCTGGCAAGACTGGAACACAGGAAGGCGGAGGCATTACCAACTTCATCAATAGTAATATTGCGTTGTAGCGGGGCACTTTTTTCTACGTGTTCGATAATCCTGTTGAAACCGGGAATCCCTTTGGCGGCTAACGTTTTAATCGGTCCGGCGGAAATGGCATTGACACGAATACCTTCTGGCCCCAGAGAGTGTGCCAGATAGCGTACATTCGCCTCCAGACTTGCTTTGGCCAGTCCCATTACATTGTAACCAGGGAAGGCTCGTACGGCGCCTAAGTATGTCATGGTGATAATCGCAGCATCATCACGATTCTGCATCATCTGCCGGGCTGCTTTGGCAATCGCTGCCAGGCTGTATGAACTGATATCGTGGGCAGTATTAAAGCCTTCACGGGTGAGATTATCAAGGTAATCACCCTCCAGCATTTCTCTGGGGGCAAAAGCAAGGGAATGTACAATGATATCCAGGCTATCCCAAAAATCATCCAGTTGGTCGAAGACCGCTTCAATCTGTGCATCGTCTTCTACATCGCATGGGATAACAATATCCGAATCGCATTCGCCAGCCAGTTTTTCAACGCGCTCACGTAAACGTTCCCCCATATAGGCAAAAGCCAGCTCAGCCCCTTCGCGATGCATTGCTTTGGCAACTCCCCAGGCAATGGAACGATTACTTGCGACACCAAAGATTAACGCGCGTTTGCCAGTTAAAAACCCCATTATTATTCCTCTTTAATCGCTTTTGGATTAATTCCCCACAACTTTCTGCGGGGGTGGTTATTGATTTTGATGATTGACTAATGATTGCCATCCATTGTCAGTATCAATTTCTTTTGCAGCTCATTATGCCAGTGTCTCCTGCTTAACGCTACCGGTTTGCGCCCTTGCTTTATTGCTGTAAACTTAATCAAAGTAGCCATGATATTTTTTGGCTGGATTATATCGATAATTTTATCAAGATTAACCTATGCGCCGCGTTCAACAGGTTTTTATATTTCATTTTTTTATTATATTGTTCACCTTTGTCAGTACTCCGGTTTATGCGGTATCGGCAATGGCAATGGGGTATAAACCAAAATATCCGGCTAATTTTACCCATTTTGATTATGTAAACCCTGATGCTCCCAAAGGTGGTAATCTGGTGATGATGGGGCAGGGTGGCTTTGACAGCCTGAATCCTTATCTGCTTAAGGGCATTGCGGCTGACGGACTGGGAACGCTGGTTTTTGAGAGTCTGCTGGAAAAAAGTATGGATGAGCCATTTAGCGAGTATGGCTTGCTTGCCGATGATTTTTATCTGGCGAAAGATAGACTTTCGATAACCTTTCATATTAATCCTGCTGCGCGTTTTTCCAATGGAAAACCAGTCACGGCAGCGGATGTGAAATACTCATTTGATACCTTAATGAGCAAACAGGCGCATCCGCAATTTCGGGTATATTATGCCGATGTGAAGTCGGCGACTGTGCTCAATCGTTTAACCGTCAGGTTTGATTTTAGAAAAACCAACCGTGAACTGCATTTAATTATTGGTGAGATGCCGATTTTTTCTCCTGCCTGGGCCGGTAATAAACCGTTTGATAAAACTGATCACACAAAACCGATCAGTAGTGGCCCTTACATTGTTGGTAGCTATAATCTGGGAAAGTCGATTCGTTATGTTAAAAACCCGCATTACTGGGCAAGAAATTTGCCTGTGCGCAGAGGCATGTATAACTATAATACGATTACCTATAAGTACTACAAGGATTCAACCATTGCACTGGAAGCCTTTAAGGCTGGTGAATTTGATTTCTTTTTTGAAAACTACTCCAAGCGTTGGGCGCGCTCCCATGTCGGTCCGCGTTATGATTCAGGAGAAATAGTCAAAAGAGAATTGAGGCATAAAAATAATGCGGGTATGCAGGGTTTTGTTTTTAATCTCCGGCGTGACGAATTCAAGGATGTTCGGGTTAGAAAAGCACTGAGCCTTGCCTTTGATTTCGAGTGGGAAAATGCGCATTTATTTTATAACCAGTATGTCCGTTCAAACAGTTATTTCAGTAACAGCGAACTTGCCGCCACCGGCATACCTAAAGGCAAAGAGCTGACTTTATTACAACACTACCGTAATCAACTGCCGCCAGATCTTTTCACCAAACAGTGGAAGCCCCCCGTGACGACGCCACCATCGAGTTTACGCAAGAATTTAATTAAGGCCAGAGACTTATTGCGTGCAGCAGGATGGACGATTCAGGATGGTGTGTTAAAAAATAGACAGGGTCAGGTGTTTACCCTGAATGTGCTGCTGGTGCAGAGGGCTTTTGATCGAATTATCGCACCCTATGCACATAATTTGAAAATACTGGGTATTAAAACGAGTTACCGTACGGTTGATAGTTCGTTGTACAAGCGTCGGCTGGATAATTTTAATTTTGATATGGTTGTTGGTAGTTTTCCTTCTTCTGTTTCACCTGGCAATGAGCTGATGGACATGTTTTCATCCGCTTCTGCTAATCAGAAAGGTTCACGCAATCTGGCGGGTATTAAAAATCCTGTGGTTGATGCGTTAATTCAGAAGATTATTCATGCGCCAGATCGTAAGGCACTGGTTATTGATGCCCATGCGCTTGATCGAGTATTGTTGTATGGTTATTATCTGGTACCGAACTGGTATATCAATGTACATCGTGTGGCGTACTGGAATATATTTGGTATCCCGAAAACGCAGCCGCTATATTACGACCCGATAACATGGATGCTTAAAACCTGGTGGCTGAAAAGCAGCATTAAAAAAGTAATGACGGAATAATTATGTTTGCCTATATTCTAAAACGTCTGTTATTGATGATTCCGACTCTGTTCGGCGTCATGCTGGTTACCTTTACTGTCACCCAGTTTGTGCCGGGTGGTCCGGTTGAACAACTGGTCAGCCAGCTTGAAGGCAAGAATAATACAGGTGAGGTAAGTAGCGGTACCAGTGGTCTGTACCGTGGCGCGAATGGTCTGGATGAGGCATACCTGAAAGAAATACGTAAAATGTACGGTTTTGATAAACCGGTTTATGAACGCTTCTTTGATATGATGGGTAACTACCTCAGGTTCGATTTTGGTGATAGCTATTTTCATAATGAATCGGTGATTAAGCTTATTATATCGAAGCTACCGGTATCCATCAGCATTGGTGTATGGAGTTTTCTTATTGTCTATTCCACCTGTATTCCGTTGGGTATAGCCAAAGCAGTTCGTGATGGCAGCAAGTTTGATGTGGTGACCAGTACCCTGATATTGATTGGTTATGCCATTCCCGGTTTTGTCCTGGGTATCACATTGCTGGTGTTATTCGGTGGGGGTAGTTTCTGGGATGTTTTTCCATTGCGCGGCCTGGTGTCCGACAACTGGCAAACCCTGTCATGGTTCCATAAAATTACTGATTATCTCTGGCACATGGTTCTTCCCATAACGGCTTCTGTTATTGGCAGTTTTGCAGTGATGACAATGCTGACCAAAAACAGCTTTATTGAGGAGATACGCAAGCAATATGTCCTGACCGCCAGAGCCAAAGGTTTAAGCGAACATCAGGTGTTATATCGCCATATTTTCAGAAATGCAGTAATTCCGTTAATTACCGGTTTTCCCGCTGCGTTTATCGGTGCGTTTTTTACCGGCAGCCTGTTGATAGAAACTATTTTCTCTCTTGATGGTCTGGGCCTGCTTTCGTATGAATCTGTACTGAAGCGTGATTACCCGGTAGTGCTTGGAACGCTGTATCTGTTTACCCTGATGGGACTTTTTGCCAAACTGCTGGCAGATATCAGTTATGTACTGATTGATCCACGTATTCATTTTGATTCAGTGGACAGGTAATCTTTTCGTATGTCAAAAACATCTTCTGTATTACCTGCCGGTCTTTCTCCTTATCAGCGTGCATGGTTACGTTTTAAAGCAAACAGACGCGGTTATATCAGTTTATGGATATTCGGCATATTGTTTTTTCTATGCTCCTTCGCGGCCTTTATCAGTAACGATAAACCGCTGCTGGTGTATTACAATCATGAATATTATTTTCCAATCTTTAAGGCCTATCCGGAAACCACATTTGGTGGCGATTTTAAAACAGAAGCCGATTACAGTAGTCGTTATGTGAAACATCTGTTAACCAGTGGTTCAAACTGGATGATTGAACCATTGAATCCATATAGTTATAACACTATTAATTTTTATAGTAATCAACCTGAGCCGGCACCGCCCTCATCACAGAACTTGCTTGGCACAGATGATCGTGGGCGTGATGTACTGGCGCGGCTAATTTATGGCTTCAGAATATCAGTCTGGTTTGCCCTGACATTAATGGTAATTGGTGTAGTGATCGGTATCGTCATGGGTGCGATTCAGGGTTATTTTTCAGGTAAAACAGATTTAATTATGCAGCGTATTATTGAAGTGTGGTCTTCCATGCCGGAGTTGTATTTACTGATTATTTTTGCTTCCATTTTTCAACCCAGTATCTGGCTGTTAATTATTTTATTATCACTGTTTGGCTGGATGGGGTTATCCGATTATGTCCGGGCCGAGTTTTTACGTAGTCGTAATCTGGATTATGTCCGGGCGGCACGAGCGATGGGCTTAAGTAACTGGTCTATTATTACCCGCCATCTGCTGCCTAATAGCCTGATGTCGGTGATTACCTTTCTGCCCTTTAGAATCAGTGGCGCCATTCTGGCACTGACCAGTCTGGACTTC
Source organism: uncultured Thiotrichaceae bacterium (assembly GCA_964466455.1). Classification (GTDB taxonomy): domain Bacteria; phylum Pseudomonadota; class Gammaproteobacteria; order SZUA-229; family SZUA-229; genus S010-25. Next base: position 1,922 of record CAYXNL010000046.1, on the reverse strand, counting down.
CTTGGCCTGGGGGTTCCGTCCACTACTCCCAGTCTGGGTGAGCTGCTGGCACAGGGTAAAGAAAATATAGATGCCTGGTGGTTATCATTGAGTACATTTGTGGTTTTAGTTGGAACCTTGCTGTTATTGATATTTATTGGTGAAGCGTTACGTGAAGCGCTGGACACACGCAAGATATAACCCTCTGTTAAGTGACGATGAGAAGATGAAAGAAACCTTACTATCGGTGAAAAATTTAAGCGTTGCCTTTAATACCCAGCAGGGTCAGGTGGATGTAGTAAAAAACATCAGCTTTGATATTAAGCGGGCGCATAACATAGCGATTGTCGGTGAATCGGGTTCAGGAAAATCTGTTACTGCATTATCTATTCTTCGCCTGCATGAAAAAAACCAGGTTGTTTATCCATCGGGAAAAATTATTTTTCAGCGGCAAATGGCAGCGTCTACTTCAAATGGAATAGACTTGCTGAGTATGGATGAAAAAAAAATGCGTTCAATTCGTGGTAAGGAGATTTCGATGATTTTTCAGGAACCGATGACATCATTGAACCCGGTTTTTACCATTGGAAAGCAGATTGTTGAAGTCTTAATGTTGCATCAGTCGATGACTCGTATACTGGCACAGCAGCGAGCGGTCGAATTGCTTGGTCGGGTTGGTATCCGTCAGCCACAGCAAAAAGTGCATGACTACCCGCATGTCTTGTCAGGGGGTCAACGTCAGAGAGTAATGATTGCGATGGCACTGGCCTGTAATCCTGCATTATTAATTGCGGATGAGCCTACTACTGCACTGGATGTAACGATTCAGCAGCAGATTCTCGATTTACTGCTGGAAATACAGCAGGAAACGGATATGTCAGTATTACTGATTACCCACGATCTTAATCTGGTCAGACGTTTTGCACAGGATGTTTGCGTCATGAGGCAGGGTGAGATCGTTGAGCAGGATAAAGCGGAAAATATATTTAATCGACCACAACATGCCTACACACGTTTTTTACTCGACAGTGAGCCGGATAAAAAAATCGCACAACATTCAGCTTCCGATAAAATAGTCATTAAGGCGGATAATATACGCTGTTATTTTCCAGTATATAAAGGATTTTTTAAACGTAAGGTTGATGAAGTCAAAGCGGTTGATAATGTCAGCTTAACATTACATTCAGGGGAAACACTGGGCATCGTTGGTGAATCCGGATCAGGCAAAACAACACTGGGTCTGGTTCTTCTTAAACTGATTCATTCAAGTGGCAATATCAAACTTAAAGAAACTGATGTAACGGTGTTTAGTGAAAAGAAAATGCGCCCGTTGCGTCGGCACTTCCAGATTGTTTTTCAGGATCCTTATTCCTCGTTGTCACCCCGAATGACCGTTCGGCAGATTATTGAAGAAGGCCTGTTATTACATTTTCCTCAATTAACAAAATCCCAGCGTGAACAGGAAATTATGACTACGCTCGATGAGGTTGGTCTGGAGCCGGATGTATTATGGCGTTATCCGCATGAGTTTTCAGGTGGTCAACGCCAGCGCATTGCCATTGCCAGAGCGGTAATACTAAAACCGGATGTGATTTTACTGGATGAACCCACCAGTGCGCTGGATGTCTCGGTACAGAAACAGGTGTTAACCCTGCTGGCGCGCCTGCAACAGAAACTCAATTTGAGTTATTTATTTATCAGCCATGATTTACGCGTGGTTCGTGCTATGGCGCACCGGGTGATCGTTATCAGAAATGGTCAGGTGGTTGAACAGGGTGATGTGGAAAGTGTGTTCGATTATCCACAGCAGGAATATACCCGCGAGCTGGCACGTGCATCGTTGTATCGCTAAAAGTGGCAGATTATTTGCAATTAATTAATAGAGCTATCCTCTAATAAACCCCTGGATTTAAGGGGGGTGTGCAGAAATAGCAAATAATACT